>JAEZGP010000645.1 GCA_023437285.1 Actinomycetes bacterium
CCCCCCCCCCCCCCCCGCCCGGCCGCGCCCAAAATGGCTCGACAAGCCGCAAACCCGACGCGAGGGTGGACGGCATGCCGGAACAGAAGGTCTGGGACGACGCCACCGCGAAGCACTACGACACGCCGGGCCAGGGCATGTTCGCCCCCGAGGTGCTCGAGCCGACCGTGGCGCGGCTGGCCGAGCTGGCGGGCGGCGGCGCGGCCCTCGAATTCGCCATCGGCACCGGGCGGGTCGCCATCCCGCTGGCCGAGCGCGGCGTACCGGTGACCGGCATCGAGCTGTGGCAGCCGATGATCGACCAGTTGCGCACGAAGAACACCGCGATCCCCGTCGTGCGGGGCGACATGGCGACCACGCGCGCTCCCGGCGAGTACACCCTGGTTTTTCTGGTCTACAACACGATCGCCAACCTGCTCACGCAGGCCGAACAGGTCGAATGCTTCCGCAACGCGGCCCGTCACCTGCGCGCGGGCGGCCGGTTCGTCATCGAGCTGTGGGTGCCCGAACTGCGCAAGCTGCCGCCGGGCCAGCAGGCCACGGTCTGGCAGGTGTCGCCCGGCTACCTCGGGCTCGACACGTACGACGTGCTCAACCAGCACGTCGTGTCGCACCACTTCCGGTTCGACGACACCGAGCAGGCCCAGCTGTTCCGCACCCCGCACCGCTACATCTGGCCCGCCGAGCTGGACCTCATGGCCCAGCTGGCGGGCTTCGAGCTGGAGTCGCGGCACGCCGACTGGTCCGGCGCGGAGTTCACCGCCGAATCCCGCTCGCACGTGTCGGTCTACCGGCTTCCTTAGACGTCCACGTCGGCCGGGGTGCCGGGGGTCAGCCAGCGGACGGTGTCGGCCAGGACGCGCCGGGCCTGCTCGGGTGGCTCGTGGAAGTGCTTCCAGCCCTCGTAGTGCACGGGGATGACCGTGCGCGGGCGAAGCAGCCCGATCAGCTCCACGGCGTCGCGCGCGGTCATCGTGTAGCGCAGCGGACCGGTGACCGGGAACTGGACGCCGCCCAGGTGCAGCAGCGCGGTACCGACGTCGAACCGGTCGACCACCTGCTTCACGCCGCCATAAAGGACGGTGTCGCCGGAGATCCACAGTGCCCCGTGCCGCTGCCCGTCCCAGCGCAGGGCGAAGCCGATCGCGTCGCCGACGATCGGGTGGCTCAACGGCGGGCCGTGCCGGCACGGGGTCGCGGTGACCTCGATGGTGGGGCGGCCCGCCTTGGTCAGCGTCGTCGACCCCCACGTGGCCAGGCCCTGCGCGTTGCCGCCCAACCGCCGCGCTCCCGAGGTCGTGGTCAGCACCGTACCCACGCCGGGCAGCAGCGCGCGGCCCGCCTCGTCGAGGTTGTCGCCGTGGTGATCGTGTGTGAGTAGAACGGCGTCGACCGGGCCGAGCGCGTCGGCGGCCACCGCCGGCCCGGCGAGCTTCACCGACGACGTGCCCCAGCCGAAGCCGTAGGTGCGGCCGGGGGCGTCGAACGTCGGGTCCGTGAGCAGCCGCCACCCCTCGAACTCCAGGAGTACGGTCGGCCCGCCGATGTGGGTGATCCTCACGAGCGCGCGTGCTTGAGCGCCCAGTCGAGGGCGTAGTCGGCGATCTCCTCCCAGCCCGCCTGGGCCGGCAGCAGGTGGGCGTAGCCCTCGTACTCCTTGATTTCGGTGATCGTGTTGGACTTGTAGTGCTTGGCGTTTGACTTCTGCACGGCCGGCGGCATGATGTGGTCCTCGCCGCCGGAGATGAACAGCAGCGGGGCCCGGTCGTCGTTGTGGTAGTTGACCCAGGTGTCCTGGTGACCGGGCTGGAAGTTGGCCAGCACGCCGCCCCACACGATGTTTCCGCTGGCCGGGATGTGGTAGCGCTCGTAGAGGGCGCGGCCCTCCTCCTCGGTGAACGTGTTCGTGAAGGCGTACTGCCACTCCTCCAACGACAGGCCCACCGCCTTGTGCCGGTTGGCGGGGCTCTTGAACACCGGCAGCGTCGACTTCAGCTGCGACAGCGGCACGACGCGGACACCCTCGGTGGGCGCCGAGTTGAGCGCCACGCCGGCCGCGCCGAACCCGTGGTCGAGCAGGATCTGGGTGAACGCCCCGCCGGCCGAGTGACCGATGATGATCGGCGGCGTCGGGAGCTCCTTGATGACCGCTTCGAACTTCTCGATGATCTCGGGAACGGTCAGGTTGACGATCGGGGTCGGGTCGGCGTTGAGGGCCTCGACCTCCACCTCGAAGCCCGGGTATCCCGGCGCGAGGACCCGCAAGCCCTTCGCCTCGTAGTGGGCGACCCAGTGTTCCCAGCTGCGCGGGGTCACCCAGAAACCGTGGACCAGGACGATCGTGTCGGGTACGGGCATGGCGTCTCCTCGCGGCGCGGAATCTGCTGGCAACAGACACGTGGTACTTGTGGGTTAACACGCTAGAAGTCGTCGATATCCATCGTTCGATTGAACGTGTACCGCCCTCGGCCCACAGTGCACAGTTGGACAGTTGGGGAGCGTCATGGCGTTCGTCCTCGACACGGTCGATCTGCCGGCCACCGACCGCATCGACGCGGTCTACACCGCCATGATGGTCGCCTCCGCGCCCTGCTACGTCGTCCACGAGAAACCGCACCGCGACGTGCGTACCCGCATCTGCGTATGGGATCTCGGCGCCGCCAACATCTTCACCACGGCGTCCACGGGCCTGCGGCTGCTGCGCACGCCACGGCTGGCCCGCCGCGACGACGCCCCCGTGCTGGCGCTGTCCGTGCAGCAGGCGGCCGACGGCCGCCACGAGCAGTTCGGCCGCCAACAGGTTGTCGCGCCGGGCGAGCTCATGGCGGTCGACCTGTCCGCCCCGTACGACTTCTCGTGGTCCGGCGACGGCGCCGCGGGCTGCGTCCAGTTCCCGCTCGACCAACTGGCGCTGCCAGTCGACCTCGTCCGCCGGGCCGCCGCCAACCTGCCGGCCAGCCCGCTCTACCGCCTCGTGACCCACCACGTCGCCCACCTGACGCGCGACGCCGACCGGCTCAGCACCGACCTCGCCGCTCCCGCGCTGGGCGCCGCCACCATCGAGCTGGCGCGCGCGCTGCTCGTGTCCGCGGCGCACACGTCGCGGCACACCCGCGCGGTCCTGGCCGAGACGCTGCTCACCCAGGCGCGGGCGTACGCGCGCCACCACCTGGCCGACCCTGACCTGCGGCCGGCGACCATCGCGGCCGCGCTCAACGTCTCGGTCAGGTACCTCTACAAGGTCTGTGCGCAGGCCGACCTCAGTCTCGAACAGTGGATTATCGGCGAGCGGCTGGCGAAGGTGCGGGAGGAACTGGCCCGGTCCGACAGCCGCAACCGTTCCATCGCGCTCGTCGCCCGCCGTTGGGGCTTCACCGATCCCAGCCACTTCGCCCGCCGGTTCCGGGCCGCCTACGGCGTGACTCCGAGCGAATGGCGACGCCTCAGCGGCCAGTGACCACGGCGGCTTCTGCCCATTCTTGTCCGGGGGTCGGCCTAGTGTTTCCCTTGACATCGAACTCAGCTGGAGGTCCTGTGACGACGCTGACCGATCGACCGAACACCGCGCTGCTTGTCATCGACGTGCAGAACGGTGTCGTGGCAGGTGCACATGAGCGCGACAAGGTCATCGCGAACATCGCCACGCTGGTCGACAGGGCCCGCGCGGAGCAGGTGCCCGTCGTCTGGGTGCAGCACAACGACGACGACCTGCCCCGCGACACCGAACTGTGGCAGTTCGTGCCGGAGCTGACCCGCCGCGACCCCGAGCCGCTCGTCCACAAGAGCTACGGCGACTCGTTCGAAGACACCGACATCGAGGAGCGCCTGGCCGAGCTTCGCGTGGGCCGGCTCATCGTGACCGGCGCGCAGACCGACCAGTGCATCCGCTCGACGATCCATGGCGCGTTCGCGCGCGGTTACGACGTCACGCTCGTCGGCGACGCGCACACGACGGAGGATCTCAGTGCGTACGGCGCGCCGGGCCCCGACGCGGTGATCGCGCACACGAATCTCTACTGGCGCTACCAGACCGCCCCCGGCCGCCAGGCCGGCACGGTCGACACCGCGGAGGTCAGCTTCACCGCCTGATCGGCATGCCATCCCCCTTCGGCGGCATGCCGCCGTGGTGGGAGACCAGCCGGACGAGCAGGTCGACGAACTGCTCCCGCTCGGCCTTTGACAGCGGGGCGAGTAGCTCATCCTGTAGGGCGGCGACCAGCGCGCCGAGTTCCGTCAGCCGCCGCTGCCCCGCACCGGTGGTGCTGATGACATTGCGGCGGCGGTCGTCGGGGTCGGGGGCGCGGCGCACGTACCCCTGTTGTTCCAGTTCGTTGAGCACGGCCACCATGTCGCTGCGGTAGATGCCCGTACGCCGGCTCAGCTCCGCCTGGCTGGCGGGGCCGCCGTCGGCCAGGGTGGCCAACACCGCGAAGTGCCACCGGTGCGCCCCCACGCCGGACAGCCCAACGCCGACCAGTCGGTCGGCGTGGCCGTTGGCCCTCGCGAGCAGCCGGCTCGGCACGCGCCGCAGCCGATCGGGTGTGTCCTCGTCCACGACGCCGATCATAGGGCTTGCGTTAGTGCGACTAACAATCTAGCTTCGTTAGAAGGACGAACGTTTATCTATCTAACGAACAGGAGGGCCCATGCCCAGCGTGGACGTGCTCGACTCGACCATCCACTACGCCGAGGTCGGCGGCGACGGCACACCGATCGTCTTCCTGCACGGCAACCCGTCGTCGTCGTACTGCTGGCGCGCGGTGCTGCCGGCGCTGGCCCGCCGCGGCCGGCTGCTCGCCCCCGACCTGATCGGCATGGGCCGCTCCGGGAAGCCCGACCTAGACTACCGCTGCGACGACCACGCCCGGTACCTCGACGCGTGGTTCGACGCGCTCGGCCTGGCCGACGTCGTGCTCGTAGGGCACGACTGGGGCGGCGCGCTCGCGTTCGATTGGGCCAACCGTCATCCGGGCCGCGTGCGCGGCCTGGCCTTCTTCGAGACGATCGTGCGACCCATGTCGTGGCGCGAGCTGGGCGAGAGCCCACGCGTTCGCGCGCAGACCGTCCGGTCGGCGCAGGGCGAGCACCTGATCCTGGACCAGAACACCTTTATCGAGAGCGCGTACACCGGCGGCGTGCTCCACCCGCTGAGCGCGCGGGACCTGGCGCCCTACACGGCGCCGTTCCCCACCCGCGCCAGCCGCCGGCCGGTGCTGCGGTGGGCCCGGTCACTGCCGTTGGACGGCGACCCGGCCGACGTGACGGAGCGGACAACCGCGTACGGCGCGTGGCTGGCCGCCAGCCCGGAGGTGCCCAAACTGCTGCTGACCTTCGACGGCTCCCCCACCTTGCTCATCACCCCGGCCATGGCCGACTGGTGCCGGGCGAACATCGCCGGGCTGGAGGTGGAGCACCTCGGGCCGGCCGGTCACCACGCCACCGAGGACCAGCCGGACGCCATCGCGGCCGCGATCGCCCGCTGGCTGGACCGTCACAAGCTCGGCTGATGGTCGGCCACTGGTGGGCGGAACTCGTGGACGACCTCGATCAGCCCGACGATAACGCTCTTCGCCGTTGCCACCCCGTAGACGTAGGTCGGGGGCGGGGCCCCGCGGGCGGGCCCCCCGCGGCGGGGGGCTAA
>JAEZGP010000796.1 GCA_023437285.1 Actinomycetes bacterium
CCGCGCTGGTGGGGGAGGTCGACGGGGTCCGGCTGGTTTCGCCGCAGCGGCTGCGCGCGGCGACGGCCCCGGCCACGAGCGGGCCGGACCGGGTGTTCGGGCAGCCCGTGTCGATGGGCCTGGGGTACGCGATCGACGAGGGTGGGGCGTGGTTCGGGGCGTCCGGCAGCGGCGGCAGCCTGGCCTACGGGTTCCCGGAGCTGGGGCTGTCGGTCGCGGTGACCAAGAACCGGTTGGCCTTCCATCCGGACGACGACCCGATGGAGGACCTGCGGGCCCTCATCCAGGACGGGGTCAGTCGGCGTCGGGGTGCTTGGTGACGTTCTGCAGGTAGAGCTTCTCGCCGAGGGTGTCGATGAGGCCGAGCTGGGTCTCCAGGTAGTCCACGTGGGTCTCCTCGTCGGCCAGGATGGACTCGAAGATGTTCGCCGAGGTCACGTCACCGATGGAGCGCATGTACTCGATGCCCCGGCGCAGCCGGTCGACGGCCTCGACCTCGATCTGCATGTCGCACTCGAACATCTCCTTCACCGTCTCGCCGATGCGCAGCGCGAACAGCCGCTGGTAGTTCGGCAGGGCGTCGAGGAAGAGGATCCGGTCGGTGAGGACCTCGGCGTGGCGCATCTCGTCGATGGACTCGTGGCGGGTGTAGGCGGCCAGCGTCGTGAAACCGAGGTTCTCCTGCATCTTGGCGTGCAGGAAGTACTGGTTGATCGCGGTGAGTTCGGCGGTGAGCTGCTCGTTGAGGAACTCGATGACGCGCGCGTCGCCCTGCATGGCGGTGACCCCTTCGTAGACAGGCGGGATCAGCCTATGCCCGAAATATCGGTTAAGCGCCGACCGCGACGAGCGTGTTCGCTTCCTCGTCGATCAGGTCGCAGATGCGGTCCAGGCACGTGCCGCAGCCGGTACCGGCGCCGCACGCGTCGCCGACCGACTCCTCGGTACGGGCGCCGCAGCGGATCGCGGAGCGTACGTCGCACTCGCGGACCCGCTCGCAGATGCAGACGTACATGGCTCTCCGATGCAGGATGGTTAGGCAAAGCTTAGTTAGGTTCGCCTAAAAGTCCTGGTCAGAGCAAGTGATGTGATGACGGTCACACCGATTATGGGACGGGCGACGCGTTCGTGTCGCAACCGGCACGCAGCCGGGCCAGGGTGGCGATGTCCGCGCCATGCCCGGCGTGACCGGTGGTCGGCGTCTCCACGATCACCGGTACGCCCGCTACGGCCGGGTGCGCCAGCAACTCGGCGAAGCCGGCCTCGCCGATCGTGCCGGCACCGATCGTCTCGTGCCGGTCGCGGGTGGAACCGCACGCGTCCTTGGAGTCGTTCGCGTGCACGAGCGCCAGCCGCCCCGCGCCGACGGTCGCCACGAGCGTGTCCAACGTACGGGTCATGCCGCCGGGGGAGTGCACGTCATGCCCGGCCGCCCACGCGTGGCAGGTGTCAAAGCAGACGCCGAGCGCCGGATGCCCGCCCACCGCGTCGAGGTAGTCGGCCAGGTCGGTCACCTTGGACGCCAGGGACCGCCCGCCGCCCGCGCTCGGCTCCACCAGCAGGCGTGGTCCGCCGCGCTCGGCCGTCTCGTCGAGCAGCGGCAACAGCACGTCGCGCACCTGGCGCAGGGCCGTCGCGGCGTACCCGTCGGTGACCGAACTGCCCGCGTGGAACACCACGCCGCGCGCGCCGATCGCCGCGCCCCGGCGCAGCGCGTGGGCGAGCGTCTCCGCCGACCGGGTCACCGTCTCCCGCGTCGGCGAGCCCAGGTTCACCAGCAGGGAGGCGTGGATGTAGGCCGGGATGTCCCGTTCGGCGCAGCCCGCCCGGAACAGCTCGTCCTGCTCCGGGTCGCCGTCGGGCAGCGCCCAGCCGCGCGAGTTCGACACGTACACCTGCACGGCGCCGGCACCGGCGCCGTCCACGTACGGCAGGCCCTTGCGGGCGAGCCCGCCGCCCACCGAGGCGTGGGCGCCGAGCAGCCTCGCGCGGGCCGGCGCGTCTGTCAGAACAGCCGACACTGGATCAAGACCTCCTGGCCCATCTGTACGGGCTGGCCGGGGGCCGGTTGCTGGCCGCGCACGTTGCCGTTCTCGCCGAAGAAGCCCTCGGTCTGCACCTGCACGCGCAGGTTCTGCCGCTCCAACTCGCGCTTGGCGTCGCCACAGTTCCAGTTGTTGACGTCGGGCATCGGGAAGCCGGGCGGACCGTTGCTGATCTTCAGGTTGACCTTCGTGCCCTTGACCACGCCGGCGCCCTGGGCCGGGTCCTGTTCGAGCACCTCGTCACGCGGGCGGCTCTGGTTGTCGACGTACTCGACCTTGTCGACGACCAGGCCCTCGGCCTCCAGGATCGCCCGGGCCTCGTTGACGTTCTTGCCGACGACGGAGGGCACGTGCATCGGGAAGTCGCCCTTGCTGACGTATACCTTGACCGTCGCACCGGGCGGCAACTGCTTGCCGGCGGCCGGGTCGGTACTGATGATGTAGCCCTTGGGCAGCGTGTCCGAGTAGTCGTTGACCTGCTGGATCTTGAAGTGTTCCTTGAGCGACTCAAGACCCACGTTTGCCAGCTGGCCCGCGATCTCCGGCACCGGGTACAGCTCCGGGCCGAGCGAGAGGTTCACGGTGATGTCTCCGCCGCGCACCAGGCGGCCGCCGGGAGCCGGGTCCTGGCGCATGACCGTGTCCTTGGGCACCGTGTTGCTGAAGATGCCCGGCCCGACCTTCATGCCGAAGCCCAGTCGCTGGGCCTCGGCGGCCGCGTTGGCCTGGGTGAGGTTGAGCAGCGACGGCGCGTCCGTGTACCGGCCGATGGCCACCCAGTAGCCGCCGATGAGCACGACGACGCCGATCGCGACGGCGACCGCGAGCAGCTTGCGGCGGTTGCGGTCGGTCGCCGTGAGGCTGGCGATGCGCTCCCGCAGGGTGTCGAGAAACGCCGGCCGGCGACGTGGACACGGGCCGCCTCGCCGCAGAAGGCGTGGATGGCGCGCTCCAGCTCGCCCTGGACCGAGGGCTGGTCGGCCTGGAGCTGGAAGCCGCGATAGGGGGCTCCGTCGTACTCGAC
>JAEZGP010000099.1 GCA_023437285.1 Actinomycetes bacterium
CCGGCGCGGCGTCGCGGACACTCGACGCGCTGCTCCCCACTCCCCGCTGACCCACTCCCCCGCGGATCCACCCGGCCGCTGACCCACCGGCCGCTGACCCACCCGGTGGGACGTGGCGACCCGACGCGCGACCAGACGTGACAGATCCCTCGCGTGTGTGAGGTGGCCGTCACCTTCTCGAAACACCGGCGTCAACGGCCGGACACCTCGTCTCCATAGGTTCCCGCCACTCGCACATCCGTGCGGGACCGAAGGGAGACGTCAATGTCCTTGAAGACCCTGCGACCACTCATGGTCGTACTGGCATCCATCGCCGCGTTGTCGCTGTTCGCGGCCGCGTGCAGCTCGGACGACGAAGCGTCCGGCAGCGATTCCGGGAGCGGCGAGACGGCCTCCGGGGACACGTGCGTCGACGGCGACACGGTCAAGCTCGGCCTCCTGAACTCGACCTCCGGCCCCATGGCGATCAGCGAGCAGACCGTCCGCGACTCGCTGCTGCTGGCGGTGGACGAGATCAACGCCGACGGCGGCATCCTCGACAAGAAGATCGAGGTCGTCGAGGAGGACGGCCAGAGCGAGCCGACCGTCTTCGCCGAGAAGATCAACAAGCTGCTGACCCAGGACGAGGTCGCCGCGGTCTTCGGCGGATGGACCTCCGCGTCCCGCAAGGCGATGCTGCCGGTGGTCGAGGGGGCCAAGGGCCTGCTGTTCTACCCGGTGCAGTACGAGGGCCTCGAGGCCTCGAAGAACATCTACTACACGGGCGCGACGACCAACCAGCAGATCATCCCGGCCATGGACTTCCTCAAGTCCAAGGACGTGAAGACGCTGTTCCTCGCCGGCTCCGACTACGTGTTCCCGCGCACCGCGAACAAGATCATCAAGCAGTACGCGAAGGAGCTCGGCATCGAGATCGTCGGTGAGGAGTACGTGCCGCTCGACAGCGACGACTGGACCACCCAGGTCGCCAAGATCGCCGCCGCCAAGCCCGACTTCGTGTTCAACACGATCAACGGCTCGTCGAACGTGGGCTTCATCAAGGCTTACGACGAGGCGGGCCTCGGTGCCGACAGCTCGCCGATCATCTCGGTGTCGATCGCCGAGGAGGAGGCGCCGGCCATGGGCCACGAGGTCACCGGCCACTACGCGTCGTGGAACTACTTCCAGTCGCTCAAGACCCCGACGAACCCGAAGTTCATCGAGAGCTGGAAGGCCTACCCCAACAGCAGCGGCGTCACCTCCGACCCGATGGAGGCCGCGTACATCTCGCTGTACCTGTACAAGGCTCTCGTCGAGGCGGCCGGCTCGTTCGACGTCGACAAGGTGAACGCGGCGGCCAAGGCGAACACCATCACGTTCGACGCGCCGGAGGGCAAGGTCACGCTCAACGGCAACAACCACCACATCTCCAAGCCAGGCCACATCGGCCGGATCAACGCCCAGAACCAGTTCGACATCGTCTGGGCCTCCGACAAGTTCATCGATCCCGACCCGTACCTCGAGGGCTACGACTGGTTCCCGGCGGACGTCCGCAAGCAGCTCGTGGACGCCGCGGGCTGATAGCCCGAACCTCACGTGTGCGCGGGGTTGCGTGCCGCCTGCGGCAGGCAACCCCGCGGACCCGCCCTTTCGAGCTTGCGAGCGCAACGTCAGGCAATCCCCGCACCGCTTAACCCCCGCACAGAGAGCGAGAGCACGTGGACGCACTGATCCCACCGCTGCTGAACGGCAGCGCACAGGGTGCGCTGCTCCTGCTCGCCGCGCTCGGCCTCTCGCTCACGTTCGGCCAGATGGGCGTGATCAATATGGCCCACGGCGAGTTCCTCATGATCGGCGCCTTCACCGCCTACCTCGTCCAGCAGGTCATCACATCGAGCGACCTGTCGATCCCGGTCGCGCTGCCGGTCGCGTTCCTCGTCGCCGGCCTCCTCGGCCTGCTGCTGGAGGTCGGCATCATCCAATGGATGTACCGCCGGCCCCTCGACACCCTGCTCGTCACCGTCGGGGTCAGCCTGATCCTGCAGCAGGCGGCACTGCAGATCTTCCCGTCCCAGGGCGTCCCGGTCGAGAAGCCCCGCTGGCTCGACGGTCAGGTGAACATCCTCGGCTACAGCTGGCCGCTGCGGCAGGTGTTCACCATCGTGCTCGCGGCCGCCTGCGTGGCCGTGCTGGCGGCCTGGCTCAAGTACTCGTCGTTCGGTCGGCGCATCCGGGCGACCGTGCAGAACCGGGACCTCGCCGAGACCGCGGGGATCTCCACCCGCACCGTCGACCGGCTGACCTTCTTCGTCGGATCCGGTCTTGCCGGCGTCGCCGGCGTGGCCGCGTCGCTCATCGGCGGGACGAACTCCCAGATGGGCGTGCAGTACATCATTCCGGCCTTCCTCGTCGTCGCCGCCGGCGGCATCGGCCAGCTCAAGGGCACGATCATCGCCGCGTGGGCGGTGGGCGTCGGGCTGTCGTACTTCGCCTACTGGACGACCGGCAGCTTCGCGCAGGTGCTCGCCTTCATCCTCGTGATCGTCTTCCTGCAGCTGCGCCCGCAGGGCCTGTTCACGGTGCGAACCAGGAGTCTGGTATGACCAAGTCGAAGCCATGGCTTTCCCTCGGTGGCATCGGGGTGTTCGCCGTCCTGCTCCTCGGGGTGGCTCCCCTCGTGCTCTCCGATCACTGGCTCAACAACCTCGGCAAGTACTGCTGTTGGGCCATCGTCGCCGTCGGCATCGGTCTGGCCTGGGGCCGGGGCGGGATGCTCGTGATGGGGCAGGGGGTGTTCTTCGCCCTCGGCGCGTACGCCATGGCTATGCACCTCACGCTGGAGACCGCCGGTGGCCGGACCCCGACGTTCATGGTGCTCTACGACCCGCTCGCGCCGCTGCCGGCGTTCTGGGAGCCGTTCCGCAGCCCGGTGGTCACCCTGCTGGCGATAGTGGTGCTCCCGGTGGTCCTGGCGGGCATCCTCGGTTTCGCGCTGTTCAAGCGCCGGGTGAAGGGCGCGTACTTCGCGATTCTGACGCAGGCGCTCGCCGTGGCGCTGGCCACCCTGGTCAGCTCCACGATCCGCGAGACCGGCGGTGACACCGGGCTGAGCTCCTTCAAGTACTTCTTCGGCTTCCTGCTGAACGACCCGGCGAACAAGGCCATGGTCTTCCTGATCGCGGCCGCGCTGCTCATCGTGTGCCTGCTCGTGGTGTGGCAGCTCTACCGCAGCCGCTTCGGTGAGCTGCTGGTCGCCACCCGCGACGCCGAGGAGCGCGTGCGCTTCCTCGGTTACGATCCGGCCAACATCAAACTGGTCGCCTTCGTCGTCTCCGCGCTGATGGCGAGCATCGGTGGAGCGATGTTCGTGCCCATCGTCGGCATCATCACCCCGGCCGAGATCGGCGCCGCCGCCTCGATTCTCATGATCGCGGGCGTCGCCCTCGGCGGCCGCGCCTCGCTCTTCGGCCCGGCGCTCGGCGCGATGGCGGTCGGCTGGGGGCAGTCGAGCCTCGGCTCGACCTGGCCCGAGGGCTGGACCTACATCCTCGGTCTGCTGTTCATCGTCGTCATCCTCGTCCTGCCGAAGGGCCTGTCGTCGCTGCCCGCGAGGTTAGCGGCAGCACGCCGGCGCACCGGCGACCAGCCCGTCGCGGCGCCGGCCGTCCCGGAACTCGCGGAGGTGAAAGCATGACCGAGCGCAGCGGAGCTGACGGCATGACCGGAGACTCGCTCATCGTCACGGACCTGCGGGTCGAGTTCTCGGGCTTCGTCGCGGTCGACGGCGTGTCCTTCGACGCGCACCCCGGCGAGGTCCGGTTCCTCATCGGACCGAACGGCGCCGGCAAGACGACCTGCATCGACGCCATCACCGGGCTGTCGGCGGCCACCGGATCGGCGAAGCTCGGCGACCGGGAGTTGCTGGGCAGGCCGGTACACAAGATTGTCCGCCTCGGGGTGGGCCGCACATTCCAGACCGCGAGCGTCTTCGAGGAGCTCTCGGTGTTGCAGAACCTCGACATCGCCGCCGGGCTCCACCGTCGCTCGATCTCGCTGCTGCGGGCCCGGCGGGGCGTGGAGGCGTCGATCGAGCAGGCGTTGGAGGAGACCGGACTCGCCGACGAACTCACCACGCCGGCCGGCATCCTGTCGCACGGCCAGAAGCAGTGGTTGGAGATCGCGATGCTGCTCGTACAGGACGCGCGGGTCCTGCTGCTCGACGAGCCCGTCGCCGGCATGAGCCACGACGAGCGCACCGCGACCGGCGAGCTGCTGCAGCGCATCGCCGCGAAGCGCACGGTGCTCGTGGTCGAGCACGATATGGACTTCATGCGCCGCTTCGCCACCCGCGTGACGGTGCTGCACCAGGGCAAGGTGCTCTCGCAGGGCACGGTGGCCGAGGTGCAGGCCGACCCCCAGGTGCAGGAGGTCTACCTCGGCACCGCGGGCGCCGCGACCACGGCGGCCATGGTGGCCGTACCCGACGTGCCGATCGGGACCCAGGACGGGACGGAGGACTGACCATGCTCGAGCTCACCGACATCGATGCCGGGTACGGGCGCACGCAGGTGCTGCACGGCGTGACGGTGCCGACCGGGAAGGTGGTGGCCGTGCTCGGCCACAACGGCGCCGGCAAGACGACCCTACTGCGCCTGGCGATCGGCCTCATCAAGCCGACGCGGGGCCGCGTGGTGTTCGACGGCGAGGACGTCACGTCGCTCGCCCCCAGCAAGCGGGTGGCTCGCGGCATGGCGTACGTGCCGCAGGGTCAGCAGGCGTTCGGCCAGCTGACCACGCTCGAGAACCTGCAGCTCGTCGCCGACGGGCGGCGGGGCGGCAAGGCGCTCGTCGACGCGCAGTTGGCCCGCTTCCCCGCGCTGGAAAAGTTCGCCACCCGAAAGGCCGGTCTGCTCTCGGGCGGGCAGCGCCAGCAGCTCGCGATCGCCCGCGCCCTCATCACCGAACCGAAGCTGCTGATTCTCGACGAGCCGACGGAGGGCATCCAGCCCACGATCGTCGCCGAGATCGAGCACACCATCGTGCAACTGGCCGAGGAGGGTATCAATGTGCTGCTCGTCGAGCAGCACATCGGCTTCGCCCTCCAGGCCGCCGAGCGCTACGTCGTGCTCGCCTCGGGCTTCGTCACGCAGACCGGCGACGGGGGTTCCGCGGCCGCCTCCACCGTGCGCGACGCCATGGCCATCTGAGTCGACGTGATGCGCGCCCCCGGCCCGCAATGCCGCCGAAACAATCGACAGGGAGGATGCCGACGCCAGGTGCCTTAGGGGAATGCCATTGTGTCGACAGACAACGCGCGCGCGGCCGCGGACGACAGCCTCGAGGACTATGCCTTCCGCTATGTGCCGCGTACCTTCCGGCGCTGGAGCGCGGCCTCCGTAGGCGCGACCGCCCTGGGGTCGATCGCGTTCCTCGCCGATTTCTCGATCGGCGCGAGCGTCGGCATCGACCACGGCACCGCGAATGCCGTGCTCGGCATCCTGTTCGCATCGGTCATCATCGTCATCGTCGGTGTGCCCGTCGCCTACTACGCCGCCCGCTACAACCTCGACCTCGACCTCATTGCCCGTGGTTCGGGATTCGGCTACTACGGCTCGATGATCACGACCGTGATCTTCGCGGGTTTCACCTGCATCTTCTTTGCCCTGGAGGGCGCCATCATGGCGCAGGGGCTGCAGGTCGCGATGCAGGTGCCGCTGTGGCTCGGCTATCTCATCTCGACCGTCGTCGTCATCCCGATCGTCATCTACGGCATGCGCGCGCTGGAGCGCCTACAGTTCTGGACCACGCCGCTGTGGCTCGCCCTCGCGCTCCTGCCGCTGCTGTGGATCCTCCTCGCCGACCCCGAGGCGGTGCGGGCCTTCACGTCGTTCACCGGCAACTCCGACGGCTCGGTCAGCTTCGGTGCCGTCGTGTCGAGCGCTGCCGTGTGCTTCGCGCTCACCCCGCAGCTGGCGGAGCAGATCGACTACATCCGCGCCATGCCGCCGCGTACGCCGTCGAACAGCCGTTCGTGGTGGACGTCGTTCGCGTTCGCCGGTCCGGGCTGGGTCATTTTCAGCGGCACCAAGCAGGTGATCGGGGTGTTTCTCGCCGTTTACCTGCTGGTGAAGGTCGACCCCACGCTGGGGCATCAGGCGACCGAACCGGTCAAACAGTTCGTCGGGATGTACCAGACCCTCATTCCCGACTGGCTCGCGATCATTCTCGCCCTCGTGCTCATCGTGGTCGCGCAGGTGAAGATCAACGTGACCAACGCGTACTCCGGCTCGCTCGCGTGGTCCAACGTCTTCACCCGGATAGCGAAGCACTATCCGGGACGTACGATCTTCGTACTGTTCAATTTGGTGATCGCGTACGTGCTCATGATGATGGACGTCTTCACCCTCATCTCCTTCGTGCTGAGCCTCTACGCGAACGTCGTCATGGCGTGGCTCGTCACGATCGCTACCGATATCGCGATCAACAAGTGGCTGCTGCGCATCTCGCCGCGGTTCCCCGAGTTCCGCCGCGGCATGCTGCACGACTGGAACCCGGTGGGGCTCGTGTCGGTAGGGCTCGCCACGGTGCTGTCGCTGCTCGCGTTCTCCGGGCTGTTCGGGGCCGCCGTCAAGCCGTTCTCGGTACTCATCGCGATCGGCGTCGCCATCGTCGCCACGCCGGGCATGGCGCTGGCCACGCGGGGGCGCTACTACCTGCGCCGCAGCTCCGACGGCATCGACTCGCCGATGTTCGACGACGACGGCAACCCATCGGGCGAGCGGCTGCGCTGCCACGTCACCGGGTACATGTTCGAGCGGCCGGATATGCTGGCCTCGGCCGAGCGGGGGCCGAACGGCGAGGTGCAGTACGTCTCGTCGCTGGCGCTCACGCTCGACGACTCCGATCGCTACGTGCTCCCACCGGAGGTCATCGAGCCCCCGCACTGGGTGAGCGCCCGAGGGAGGGGGACCTGATGGAGGAGTCGGTCGACACCGCGACCGGGCCCCGGCGAGCTCGCGAGCCGAGCAACGAGGCAATCCTCGCCAGCGCCGCGGTGCTCCTGCGCGAGCACACGTTCGACGACATCTCCTACCGTGCCCTCGCCGACGAGGTCGGCATCTCGGAGCGCACCATCTACCGGCAGTACCCCACGCGCGCGCACCTGCTCGCCGCACTGTCGAACTGGATCGAGCAGACCCGCTTCCCGCTCCCGCCGTTCGTCACCATGTCCGATTTCCGGGCCGCCGTGCACGAGCGCTTCCGCGCCTTCGACGCGTCGCCCGCGTACGCGTACGTCGGCGCGCGGGCGTCCGCGATCTCGCCGACCCTCGACACCGAGCCGGCCTACATCACCCGGGCGATCGAGGCGATGCTCGAGGTGGCCGCGCCGACGCTCAACCGACGGGATCGGCGCCGCGTCGCGGCGTCCCTGCGCTACTTCTCGTCGGCGATGTTCTGGGCGCGCCTGCGCACGGGCTTCGACCTGGATGCCGTCGAGATCTGCGACGCGTTCGATCGCGCCGTGGACGCCGTGTTCGCGAAGCTGCCCGACGCGACGTGGGCCCGGCCGTGACCGGGTCGACCGCCGTCGCGGCGTTGAGCGGCACGCAGTCGGCGATCCTCGCCGCCTACGCCGAGCTGATCGAGGAGGTTGGCAGCGACGACGTGTCGTACCGGCTCATCGCGCGCCGGGCCGGCATCGCCGAGCGTACGGTCTTTCGCAACTATCCCACGCGCGTCGACCTGCTGCTGGCGACCGCGGCCTGGATCGAGGCCACGGTGTTCGCCCGCGAGGAGTCGCACTCGATCTTCGACATCCCCTTGGCGATCCGCGACGCGATGCAGCGCTACGACGTACGGCCGGAACTCGCCCACGTCGTCGCCGAGACGGCGATGCGCGGCGTGAGCGGCGCGGCGCCGTCGCCCGGCCGTACGCAGCTGGAGCGACTGCTGGATGCCGAGGTGCCCTCCCTCGACCCGGCGGAGCGCAGGGCGGTCATCGCGGCGCTGTCGCACCTCGACTCCGCCGGGACCTGGGTGACGTATCGTCGCGAGTTCGGCATGGACCGGCGCGACATCGCCGACGCCGCCGCGTGGGCGGCGGAGGCGGTGCTCGACAGCATCCGCGACCGCGTCGCCCCCTAGCTCGGGCGACGCGGCCCGCACGGTTCTGGTCCGCAATTACGGGATCGTGGTCAGCACCCGCCCGGTGACCAGGTCCACGGCGACGGTGCCCTTGAATCGGGAGTCCAGGGACACCTCGCGGTGGTCGCCGAGCACGTACAGCTGGCCGTTCGGCACCGTCACCACAGGGCAGGCGGCGTCGGGCGTGCCCGGCGTGCCGAAGGTCCGCGTGCCCGCCGGCAGGTACGGCTCGTCGACCGGCGCTCCGTTGCGGATCAGCTGACCGTCGGCGCACGAGATGCTGTCGCCCGGCAGGCCGACGACCCGGGTGATGGACTCCCGCTCCCGACCGGGGCGGACCGGGTCGGTGACGGCGACGATGTCGCCGTGGTGCGGGCCGGTGAGCCGGAAACTGATCCGGTCGACCAGCACCCGGTCGGTGATGTTGAGCGTCGGTTCCATTGCGCCGGAGGGCATGTAGCTGACAGACAACGCGTACTGGTTGATCACCGTCAGCACCACGAGGGTGACGAACACCGCGACCATCACCTGGACGACCGGGCGAAACGGTTGTGGGATGGCCGCGATCAGGCGGGCGTCCGGCAGGTGTCGGACGCGATCACGCCAGACCGTCCACGCGCCGCTGGCCGCCCAGCGCAGCGCCTGCCGACCCCCGTCGACCTCGTCCAGTTCGCGCAGCATTCCCTCGCCCCAGTCCGTGCCGCGTTCGGCGCGTCCGCGCACCGCCCAGGTCAGGACCAGCCGGCCCAGCCGGTGGGCAACGGTCTCACCGCGGTCCCCGGGGTCGCGCGCCGAGGTCTGTTCGCGGTCCTCGAGGTCGCGTGTCGCGGTCTCTCCGCAGTCCTCGGGGTCGCGTGCGGCGGTCATGTCGCGGTCCTCGGGGTCGTGGCCTGCCGGGCGTGCTTCGTTGGCGCGGGCGTGGCCCCGGCGACGCGGTCGCGGGCGAGCGCCGTGCCGTCGGGGGTGAGGCGGTAGGCGTGGCGTGGCGGGCGCCCGGGGACGGTGGGCTGCTCCCAGCGTGTCGTGAGCAGCTCGCGATTGGCCAGCCGCATGAGGATGGGGTAGAGGGTGCCCGACGGCAGGCCGGTGCGCTTGCTCAGCGCGTACCCGTAGTGCCAACCCTCGGGGTCCTCCAACAATGCCGCGAAGACGCGCAGCGTCTGCGGCGAGATGTCGGGACGTCTCGGCATGGCTAAAACTCTACATATAAAGACTTAGGTCGGTCAATGATCGTGATAGACGGCGATGGGTGTCACGAGTACCGTGAGAGCGCTCTCTCGACGTTGGTCGGTTCGTCCCCAAAGGAGATACGGATGCCGCCCACCCCTGACCGCGCCCCCATGCTGAGCCGTCGGCGCCTGCTCGCGGCGGCAGCGTTGACCGCGGCCGCAC
>JAEZGP010000803.1 GCA_023437285.1 Actinomycetes bacterium
GCCCCCCTGGGCGGGTGGCACCCCGCGCGCGGCGTTGGTGCGGCCCGGCCCCGGCTGGTGCCGGGCGGTGGCCTGGTTGCCTCCTGCCTCGCGACCGCTGGCTGCGCGGCTGCTGGCCCGGGCTCCCGGGTCCGGCCGCGCCGCCGCGGTCCACATGTCGTTCAACTGGCCTCGCGGCGCCATCAGCCCGTCGCCGAGCCCGGTGCCCGCGTTCGCATGCTCTGTTGTCACAAAGTTCCCGACCATCTCGGATCCGCTCACCGCCGTTCCTCCGTCCGTCCGTCGTGCTCCGCTCGCGCGGCGATGTCCGGCGATGACCGATGCTCGCCACAGGGGTGCTCAGGCGGTGCAATAACGGGCACTACGGGCCTCCTCGGGGTGAGGGGTTCGACTAGCCCCAAAACGGGCTACCCCGACTTCAGCAGCATAAGGGCCAAACGTCACCTGTGTGCGGGGAGTCCGTTACAGAGGCCAGAAGTATTTCCTGGGGCGCTTGTCGGCTGTCGCACACGGTGTGCGACGGTCCGCTCACGCGAGTGACGTCAACGCGACACGACACGCGGGGGCGACACGCCCGACACGCCGGGGCTCATCTGCCCGAGCGGCCGCGATCGGCGGACAACCGGGCCACCCTGGGCGTTATGGGCGTCACTGTGCCAGACTCGGCCCCCGTGCCGGATGACATCCGCAACCTCGCCGACACCGTGCGCCGGGCGGCCGCTACCGACCCCGCAGCCCGGGCTCTCATCGCCGGAAACCGCGTGCTGACCTGGGGCGACCTCGACGCCCAGGTAGACGCCGTCGCCGCCGGGCTCGCCGCCCTCGACCTGCCCGACACAGATGCGACGCCCGCCCGGGTCGCGCTCATCGCGCCCAACGTCCCCGAGTACGCCGTGGCGTACTTCGGGGTGCTGCGCGCCGGGCTGGTCGCCGTGCCGGTCAACCCCGGATACACGCCGCGCGAACTCGCGCACGTGCTCGGCGACTCCGGGGCCAGCGTGGTCATCGGCACCGGCGCCGCGCTGGCCGCCGTCGCCACCGTGCGCGCCCAACTGCCCGCGCTGCGCCACGCGTACGCCCTGGAAAGCGGCGCGGACGCGCCGGCCCTCGCGGATCTCGCCGCACCGCGGACCGGGGAGCCACCCGCCCGGGGCGGGGAGGACCTGGCGGCGCTGCTCTACACCTCCGGCACGGCCGGGGCGCCCAAGGGCGCCATGCTCAGCCACCGCGCGCTCATCGCCAACCACCGCCAGCTCGAACAGATCAGCCCCGCGATCATGGGTCGCGGCGACGTGGTGCTGCTCGCGCTGCCGCTTTTTCACGCGTACGGGCTCAACGCCGGCCTCGGGGCCGTGGCCTGGCACGGGGCGACCGGGGTGCTCGCCGACGGGCTCGGCCCGGCCGAGATCCTGGCGCTGCTCGCCCGCCACCAGGTGAGCGTCGTCGCGGCGGTGCCGCAGGCGTACCACGCCTGGTCCATGCGACCCGAGCTGGCCGACGCGACGGGCTCCGTGCGGGTCATGGTCAGCGGCGCCGCGCCGCTGGACCCGATCACCCAGGAGCGCGTCGCCGCCCGCACCGGGCGACAGGTGCATCAGGGGTACGGGCTGACCGAGACCGCCCCGGTGGTCACCACCGACCTGACCAGCCCCGTGCCGAAGAAGGGGTCGATCGGCCGGCCCATCCCGGGCGTGCGGGTCCGGCTGGTCGGCGGGGACGGCGGGGAGATCGTCCGGCTGGCCACCGAGGGCATCGTCGGGCCGGCGCCGTTCGCCGACGACGGTGAGGACGTCTTCCCCGGCACGGCCGGCAGCGACCCCGGCGAGGTCGTCGTCGCGGGCGACAACCTGTTCAGCGGGTACTGGCCCGACGGGCACGGCGGCCCGGACGAGCAGGGCTGGTGGCGTACGGGCGACATCGCGTACGCCGACGGCGACGGCGACCTGTTCCTCGTCGACCGCCTCGGCGAGATGATCATCGTGAACGGGTTCAACGTGTACCCGCACGAGGTCGAGCTGGTCATCGCCGGGTGCCCCGGGGTGACCGAGGCGGCCGTCGTGGGCGAGCCCGACCCGGAGACCGGCGAGGCGGTACGCGCGTACGTGGTGCTGGCCCCCGGCTCGCGCGCCTCCGTCGCCGACGTCGCCGCCCACTGCGAAGTGAACCTGGCCCGGTACAAGCGGCCCCGCGTGATCGAGATCGTGGGCGAGTTGCCGCACTCGGTTACCGGCAAGGTCCGCAAGTCGATGCTGCGGAGCGCCTCGTGAGCCGCCTGGTCCTGCTCACCCGTCCCGGCTGCCACCTCTGCGACGTGGCCAAGGAGGCCATGGCCCGGGTCAGCGCCGCCAGCGGACAGCCGTGGCAGGAGATCAACGTCGAGACCGACCTCGACCTGGAGACCGAGTACGGCGACCGGCTGCCCGTGATCCTGCTGGACGGCCGCGAACACGGGTACTGGCGGGTCGAGGAGGAGCGGCTCCTGCGGGATCTGGATCGTGGCGGATTGTCGGACTGACCGGTTAGCCTCCTGGGCGTGAGCAAGCACCTCGTCTGGGACTGGAACGGCACCCTGCTCGACGACCTCACGCTCGTCGTCGACGCCACGAACGCCTCGCTGGCCAGCGCGAACGGCCCCACGGTGACCGCCGACGAGCACCGCCGCGACTACCGCCGGCCGATCATCGACTACTACTCCTTCGTGCTGGGCCGCCCGGTCGACGAGGTCGAGTTCGAACTGCTCGACGGGGTGTTCCACGGCGCGTACAACGCCCGCCTGGCGGCCTGCCTGCTGGCCGCCGACGCGCAGGCCGCGCTCGACGCCTGGTCGGGCACCCAGTCGCTGCTGTCCATGTGGTTTCACACCGAGCTGGTGCCGACCGTCGAGCGGTACGGGCTGACGAGCCGGTTCGCCCGCGTCGACGGGCTGCGCGGCACGGTCGGCGGCGGTCCCAAGGCGCCCCACCTCGCGGCCCACCTGGAGGCGCTGGGGATCCGCGGCGCCGATTGCGTGCTCATCGGCGACTCGGTCGACGACGCGATCGCCGCCGAGGCGGTCGGCGCGAAGATCATCCTGTACTCGGGCGGGTTCACCGACCTCGACCGGCTGCGCGCGGTCGGCGTACCGGTGGCACACAGCCTCGCCGAGGCAGTAGCGCTCGCGCGTAGCTGAGGCGCTCGCGTGGAGCAGGGCAGTGGCGGCGCAGCGAGGCGCTCGCGCGTAGCGCCGCCGGGTGGCGGCGCCGCGCGGCAGTGACTACGGTCGCGGAGTGCGCACCCACCTCCGGCGCACCGCCGGCACCCTGTTCAGTGTCCTGGTTCTGCTGCCTATGGCGGCCTGCGCGGCCGACCGTGAGGGGGTCGTGCCGGCCGGCGCGCCCGCCGAGGGCGCCCAACCGCAGGCGGCGGCCACCCCCGCCAGGCCGCCCTCGACCATGGCGCCGAAGACCCGCCCGGCCCGTCCCGCGACGTACGTGTTCCCGGTGGACGGCGAGGTCGGGTACGCCCGCGACGAGCACCACGACTACCCGGCCGCGGACATCATGGCGCCGTGCGGGCGGACCATCCGGGCGGTCACCGACGGCGTGGTGCTGGAGGTCAGCCGGGTGGACCGGTTCGACCCCAAGCATGACCGGGGCGCCGACCGGGGCGGGCTGTCCGTGTCGATCCTGGGCGACGACGGGGTGCGTTACTACCACTCCCACTTCTCGTCGATCGTCGCGCGCGTGATGGCGGGTGAGCGGGTCGCGGCGGGCGACGTGCTCGGCAAGGTGGGCCGCACCGGGCTCGCCGGCGCCTGCCACCTTCACTTCGGCCTGTCCCCGGCCTGCGCGCGCACGGGCGACTGGTGGGTTCGCCGCGGGGTGATCTGGCCCGCCCGTTATCTGGACGCGTGGCGCAAGGGTGAGGCCCGCTCGCCGGCCACCGCCGTGGAAAAGTGGCTCACATCGCATGGCTGCCCGGCGAAGGCGCCGAAGGGCGCATAGTTGTCCTCAGTAACAGTCTTAAAGCCCTATTTGCGTGGCTAATTAGGCATGATCGGTTTCGACGCGATAATGGGGCCAGCGCCCACCCGCGCCTGGCCGCTAACCGAGGAATGGGGGTTGTGCCGCGGGGGCATCTCTCGGATTCGCGCGGATCGTGGGTGGGTGCCTTACCGGCGTAACCCCGCGTATCAAGATCGCGATTTGTGCACGGCTTCACAAGCGCCTACGCTGTGACAGCGGCGAACTCCGCTAGCACAGTCGGTAACGGCGCGGACTCCGGGGTCGCCGCATAGTCCGCCCTCTGGCACGGAGCATGATGAGCCACCAGCGCAACGGTAACCAGCCCGGGACGTCGGTCCGGCGATCCACCATGCCCGACTTTCCGGATCTGCCGGAAGCCACGGTCGCCCGCCTCCCCGAGTACCTGCGAGCCCTGCACCACCTCGCCGAGGCCGGCCACGAGACGATCTCCAGCGAGGGCCTGGCCGGCGCCGCCGGCGTCAACTCCGCCAAGCTCCGCAAAGACCTCTCCCACCTCGGCTCCTACGGCACCCGCGGCGTCGGCTACGACATCGAACTGCTCATCGAGCAGATCCAGTCCGTCCTCGGGCTCACCGAACACCGGGCCGTGGCCCTGGTCGGCGTCGGTAACCTCGGCCACGCCCTCGCCGGCTACGCCGGCTTCGGCAGCCGGGGCTTCCGCATCGCCGCCCTGCTCGACGCCGACACCCGGCGGGTGGGCGAACAGATCAACGGCCTGTCCGTACGCCACACCGACGAGCTCGAGGCGCTCGTCGCCGAGCACGCCATCTCGATCGCCGTGATCGCGACCCCGGTGCACGCCGCCCAGCAGGTCGCCGACCGGCTCGTCGCCGCCGGCGTCACCAGCATCCTCAACTTCGCCCCCTGCGTGCTGGTCGTGCCCGACAACGTCGACGTGCGAAAGGTGGACCTCGCCATCGAGCTGCAGATCCTCTCCTTCCACGAGCACCGCAAGGCGTCGTCTGCCAACGGCCGCGCCACGCTGGAGTCCGTACCCACGGTGACCACCGCCAAGGTCGCCGCCGCCAAGCTGCCCAGCACGAAGAAGGCCAACGCCCCCGCGTCGAAGGCCAACGCCCCCGCGACCATCCGGGCGGTGATCACACCGTGACCCTGCTCGTCGTGGGCGTGTCCCACCACACGGCGCCCGTGGCCCTGCTCGAGCGCCTCTCCGTCGCCTCCGCCAACACCGACGCCCTGCTCGCGGCGCTCGCCGGCCAGACGCACGTCGACGAGGCCGTCGTGCTGTCCACCTGCAACCGCGTCGAGGTCTACGCGGGCGTCAACGCCTTCCACGGCGCGCTCGCCGAGATCGGCGCGGTGCTCGCCGAACGGGCCGGCGTCGATGTCGCCGACCTGGTGCCCTACCTCTACGTGCGCTACGACGCCGACGCCGTGCGGCACGCCTTCCGGGTCGCCGGCGGGCTCGACAGCATGGTCGTCGGCGAGGCGCAGATCCTCGGCCAGCTCCGCGAGGCGTACAACCGGGCCGGCGACGCCGAGACCGTCGGGCGGTTGCTGCACGAACTGATGCAGCAGGCGCTGCGGGTCGGCAAGCGGGTGCACGCCGAGACCGGCATCGACCGCGCCGGGCAGTCCGTCGTCACCGCCGCCCTCGCCCTCGGCGCCGGCGACGTCACCGGGCGGTCCGCGCTGGTGATCGGGGCCGGGGCCATGGGATCGCTCGCGCTCGCGACCCTGTCGCGGGCCAACGCCGGGCCGCTGTACGTCGCCAACCGGGGGGCCGACCGGGCGGCGCGCGCGGCGCAGCTGCACGGCGCCACGGCGGTCGGCTATGCCGACCTCGTCACGGCCGTCTCCCGCGTCGACCTCGTGGTCAGCGCGACCGCGTCCGTCGAACACGTACTCACTAAAGATCTGGTACTGGCGGCGACGGCGGGACGCGACCGGCCGCTGATCATCCTCGACCTGGCCGTACCGCGCGACGTCGAGCCCGGCGTCGCCGACCTGCCCGGGATCGTGGTCGTCGACCTCGCCCGCCTCGGCGACGCCCTCGTCGACACCGAGACCGGGGCCGCCGACCGGGCGGCCGCCGAGGAGATCGTCGCCACCGAGGTCGACGCCTACCTGAGCTGGCTGCGCGGCTCGAACGTGGCGCCGACCGTTGCCGCGCTGCGGGCCCGCGCCGACGAGGTCGTCTCCCACGAACTGCGCCGGCTCGCCCAGCGCAGCCCCGACCTGTCCGAGGACCAGCGCCGCGAGGTCGCGCACACCGTGCACCGCGTCGTGCAGCGGCTGCTGCACTCGCCGACCGTACGGGCCCGCCAGCTCGCCGCGACCCCGGACGGCGACCACTACGCGGCCGTCCTGCGCGAGCTGTTCGACCTCGACGTCCTCGGCGGGAACGCCGCCGACGTCGAGCGCGCCGTCGGCGTGGAGTTCCTCGCGGAAGGAGGCGCGCGATGACGCTTCGACTCGGTACCCGCGGCAGCGCGCTAGCGATGGCGCAGTCCCAAACGGTCGCCGACGCGATCACCGCCGCGACCGGCCGGCCCGTCGAGCTGGTCGAGATCGTCACGGCCGGCGACCGCTCCGCCGCGCCGATCCCGCAGCTCGGCGTGGGCGTGTTCGTCTCCGCCCTGCGCGACGCGTTGCACGCCAAGGAGATCGACTTCGCGGTCCACTCGTACAAGGACCTGCCCAGCGCGCCAGCCGACGGGCTCACCATCGCCGCCGTGCCGCCGCGCGAGGACCCGCGCGACGCGCTGATCAGCCGCGACGGCCGTACGCTCGCCGAACTGGGCCCCGGCGCCCGCGTCGGCACGAGCGCCGCCCGGCGCGTCGCCCAACTGCGCGGCCTCGGCCGCGGGCTGGAGTGCCTGCCGATCCGCGGCAACATCGACACCCGGCTGCGCAAGCTCGCCGACGGCGAGTACGACGCGCTCGTCCTCGCCACCGCCGGCCTGCGCCGCATCGGCCGCCACGACGAGATCACCGAGGTGCTCGACCCGATGCTCATGCTGCCCGCCCCGGCGCAGGGCGCACTGGCCGTCGAGTGCCGCACCGACGCCGTCCTGCCGGGCGGCACATCAACCGTGGAGCTGCTCAGCACGCTCGACGACGAGCACACCCGGGCCGCGGTCACCGCGGAACGGGCCCTGCTCGCCACTTTGGAGGCCGGCTGCAGCGCACCGGTCGCCGCGTTCGCCGTCGTGGCCGAGGCCGACGACGGTGAGTACGAGATCTATTTGCGCGGAGGCGCCTTCAGCCAGGACGGCATCCACGCCGTGCGGCTGTCCGCCACCGGAACGCTCACCGACGCCGCGGCGGTCGGGCATCGGCTCGCCGCCGACCTGCTCGCCGAGGGCGCCGACATTGCACTGGGAGTGCCCGCATGACCCGCACCCGAAAGACCATTGGCCGGATCAGCTTCGGCGGGGCCGGCCCCGGCGACCCAGGCCTGCTCACCCGCCGCGCACACGAGGCGCTCGCCGGAGCCCACCACATCGTGTACGACCGCTCCGTACCCGAGGCGCTGCTCGACGCGCTGCGCGCGGAGGCCCCGGCCACCGACGCCGACGGTGAGCCGCACGAGGAGACGCAGTACAGCCCCGCCGAGGGCGTACCGGGCGACGTGGCGAAGGTTTTGCTGTCCGCCGCCCGCTCGGGTCTGCGCGCGGTGCACCTCGTCGCGGGCGACCCGCTGGAGCACGACTCCGTCGTCAAGGAGGTGCAGGCCATCGCCCGCACCGCCGTACCGTTCGACGTCATCCCGGGCGTCAGCCGGCCCGCCGGCGTGGCGACCTACGCGGGCGTGGCGCTCACCGGCGTGCGGACCACCGTCGACGTCGAGGACGTGCACACGCTCGACTTCGACGCGCTCGCCGCGGCGGCGCCGCGTGGCCTGGCCGTGGCGGCCGACGCCGGCGACCTGGCGACCATCCGCGACGGTCTGCTCGCCGCCGGCCTTGACGGCGCCGCGCCGGTCTCCGTCACCGGCGACGGGACGGGCGAGTCCCAGTACACGACCACGTCGACCGTCGACAGCTTCGTCGCCGCCGCGCTCGGCTTCTCCGGCCGCGTCGTGCTCGGCTTCGGACCCGGCATGGCGCACCGCGACAAGCTCGGCTGGTGGGAGAACCGCCCGTTGTACGGGTGGAAGGTCCTCGTACCCCGCACCAAGGAGCAGGCCGGCGCCATGAGCGAGCGCCTGCGCGCGTACGGGGCCGTCCCGTGCGAGGTGCCGACGATCGCGGTCGAGCCGCCCCGCACGCCCGCCCAGATGGAACGGGCGATCAAGGGCCTCGTCGACGGCCGGTACGCCTGGACGATCTTCACCTCGGTCAACGCGGTGCGGGCCGTCTGGGAGAAGTTCGCCGAGCACGGCCTCGACGCCCGCCACTTCGGCGGCGTGAAGATCGCCTGTATCGGCGAGGCGACGGCCGACGCGGTGCGCGCCTTCGGCATCCAGCCCGAACTCGTCCCGCTGGGCGAGCAGACCAGCGAGGGCCTGCTCGCCGAGTTCTCGCCGCACGACGAGATCCTCGACCCGGTCGGCCGGGTCCTACTGCCGCGCGCCGACATCGCCACCGAGACGCTCGCCGCCGGCCTGACCGAGCGCGGCTGGGAGGTCGACGACGTGACCGCGTACCGCACGGTGCGCGCCGCCCCGCCGCCGGCCGAGATCCGCGACGCCATCAAGAGCGGCGGCTTCGACGCGGTGTTGTTCACGTCGTCGTCGACCGTACGCAACCTCGTCGGCATCGCCGGCAAGCCGCACCAGCGTACGGTCGTGGCCGTGATCGGGCCGAAGACCTCGGACACCGCCACCGAGTTCGGCCTGCGCGTCGACGTGCAGCCCGCCCACGCGAGCGTGCCCGACCTGGTCGAGGCGCTGGCCGCGTACGCGGTCGAACTGCGCGAAAAGCTCGCCGCCATGCCCGCCAAGCAGCGCCGGGGCTCGAAGGTGCAGGGCCCCACGGCGCTCCGGTTCCGCTAAGGAGTACCCCGTCGTGACGTACCCCGATGTCCGGCCCCGCAGGCTGCGGCGCAGCGCGGCCCTGCGCCGCGCGGTCGCCGAGACCCGGGTCCACCCAGCGGAGCTCGTCCTGCCCCTCTTCGTCAAGGAAGGGCTGAGCGAGCCGAAGCCGATCGCGTCGCTGCCGGGCGTGCTCCAGCACAGCCGCGAGTCGCTGCGCAAGGTGGCCACCGAGGCGGTGTCCGCCGGCATCGGGGGCCTCATGCTGTTCGGCGTGCCCGCCGAGCGCGACGCGACGGGCTCCGGCGCCACCGACCCCGACGGCATCCTCAACGCGGCGATCCGCGACGTGATCGACGAGGTCGGCGACGGGACCGTCGTCATGGCCGACCTGTGCCTCGACGAGTTCACCTCACACGGCCACTGCGGCGTACTGGACGCCGACGGCGCGGTCGACAACGACGCCACGCTGGCCCGCTACACCGACATGGCGCTGGCCCAGGCCGCCGCCGGCGCCCACGTCGTCGGCCTGTCCGGCATGATGGACGGCCAGGTCGGCGCGGTCCGCCGGGCACTGGACGCTGCCGGCCACCAGGACACGATCATCCTGGCGTACGCGGCGAAGTACGCCTCGGCGTTCTACGGACCGTTCCGGGACGCGGTCGAGTCGACGCTCACCGGCGACCGCAAGACCTACCAGCAGGACCCGGCCAACGCGCGCGAGGCGCTGCGCGAGGTCGAACTCGACGTGGCCGAGGGCGCCGACATCGTCATGGTCAAGCCCGCCCTGCCGTACCTGGACATCGTCGCCAAGGTCGCCGACCGCGTCGACGTCCCGGTGGCCGCCTACCAGGTCAGCGGCGAGTACGCGATGGTCGAGGCCGCCGCCGCGAACGGCTGGCTGGACCGCGACCGCACGATCGTCGAGACCCTCACGTCGATCCGCCGCGCCGGCGCCCAGATGATCCTCACGTACTGGGCCCTCGACGCCGTGCCGCTCCTGCGGGCCGTCGACTAGCTAGCCAGGCGACGGGCAACGTCCGGCGACTAGCTCGCCAGGCGACGCGCGACGTCCGGCGACTAGCTCGCCAGCCGGCGGGCGACGGGCAGCTCCGCCGTCGCCTCCACGTCGGCGGCCGCGAACCGGTCGAGCTGGTGCAGCAGGTCCGGGTGGTCCACGGCCAGCGCCACCGTCGTCGCCTCCGCCAGCGTCAGCGAGGCGCCCTCGCCGTAGGCGGCGTCGAACGCCGCGTCGCCCATGGCCGTGCGGACCGCGCCCTCGTGCCGCAGCCCGAACCGGCCCAGCATGTCGGTCGCCGTACGCAGCTGTGCCCGCGCGCCCTGCGCCGCGCCGAACAGCTTCGCCGCCGTGGCCAGCTCGCCGCCGAGCGCGCAGCGCACCGCCATCGCCGACAGCGCCTCGCACACCCCGCCGTGGAAGCCGTGCGTCATCCGGGAGCGCAGCGCCACGACAAGGTGATCGTGCGCGGCCACCAGGTCGCTGCGCGACAGCGCGACCAGACCCAACATCAAATCGATCGTACGGTTGGCCCGCTCGGTCGGGTCGGCGTTCGCGGCGCCGCGCGCCTGACCCAGCTCCGTGGCCGCCTCGGCCAGCGCCCCGCGCCGCCACAGCAGGTGCGCCAGCGTGAACGTGGCCGGCAGCGCTTCCGCCTCGGCGTGCCGGGCCCGCGCCCAGTCGAGCACGTCACGGCAGGCGCGCTCCGCCTCGTCCTCGCGGCCCAACGCCACCAGCGCCTCGCCCCGGCTCGCGCTGGCCCGGGCGATCAGCGACGCCTTGCCGGTCCGCCACGCGAACTCCTCCGCCTGGACGAGCAGGCGCAGCTGCTCGCCGGGCTGGCCGTCCAGGCCGGCGTAGCGCGCGTACGCGTGGTAGGCGACCGCCAGCTCGCCGTCGGGGATGTCCTCGCCCGAGGTCACGGAGCGCTCGAACAGCCGGTACAACCAGATGCGGCCCTCGCGGGCCAGGCCGCGCTCGCGCCACCACTCGCCCAGGGCCACGGCGACGCGCAGGCCGTCGCGGCAGCGGCCCTCCTGCACGCACCAGTGCAGCGCCGCGCGCGCCTCGGCGGCCAGGGCGTCGAACGGGTACGTCGACAGGGTGCGCGGCCGCCCGTCCGAGCCGGTCCGGACCCGGCTCAGCGCGTGCTGCACCCAGCCGAGGTGCTTGTCGCGGGCGGCCACTTCCTGACCGGCCGCCGCCAGCTCGCGCAGCGCGAACGCGCGGATCGGGTCGAGCAGCCGGTACGTCGGCTGGCCGCCGGACCGCTGCTGGTCGGCGACCATGAGCGACTTGTCCACGAGGATGGCCAGCAGCGGTAGCGCGTCCGGCCCGGCGATCCACTCCACCGTGCCCAGGTCCATGGGGCTGGCGAAGACGGCCAGCTGGCGCAGCAGGCCCGCGGCCGGCTCCGGCAGCGTCCGGTACGACCAGTCGAACGTCGCGCGCAGCGTGGCGTGCCGGTTCGCCCGTACGCCCGGGG
>JAEZGP010000111.1 GCA_023437285.1 Actinomycetes bacterium
GTGTAGTTCGGCTGCTTGAGCAGCTCCACCAGCCGCGCCCCACGCTCGAGCTGCATCCGAGAGGCCCGGTCCAGATCGGAGGCGAAGGCGGAGAAGGCCTCCAGCTCGCGGTACTGGGCCAGGTCCAGCCGCAGCCGCCCGGCGACCGACTTCATCGGCTTGGCCTGCGCCGCGCCACCGACCCGGGAGACCGAGGTGCCGACGTTGATCGCCGGCCGTACCCCCTGGTTGAACAGGTCGGCCTCGAGGAAGATCTGCCCGTCGGTGATCGAGATGACGTTGGTCGGGATGAAGGCGGAGATGTCACCGGCCTTCGTCTCGATGATCGGCAGCCCGGTCATCGACCCGCCGCCCAACTCGTCGGAGAGCTTCGCGCAGCGCTCCAGCAGGCGGGAGTGCAGGTAGAAGACGTCACCCGGGTACGCCTCACGGCCCGGCGGGCGGCGCAGCAGCAGCGACACGGCACGGTACGCCTCGGCCTGCTTGGTCAGGTCGTCGAAGACGATCAGGTCGTGCTTGCCGTTGTACATCCAGTGCTGGCCGATGGCCGAGCCGGTGTAGGGCGCCAGGTACTTGAAGCCGGCCGGGTCGGACGCGGGGGCCGCGACGATCGTCGTGTACTCCATCGCGCCGGCCTCTTCGAGCGTGCCCCGGATGGAGGCGATCGTCGAGGCCTTCTGGCCGATGGCGACGTAGATGCAGCGGACCTGCTTGGTCGGGTCGCCGGACGCCCAGTTGGCGCGCTGGTTGAGGATCGTGTCCAGCGCGATCGTGGTCTTGCCGGTCTTGCGGTCGCCGATGATCAGCTGCCGCTGGCCCCGGCCGATCGGCGTCATCGCGTCGATCGCCTTGATGCCGGTCTGCATGGGCTCGGACACCGACTGGCGCGCCATGACGTTGGGCGCCTGCAGCTCAAGCTCGCGGAAGCCCTCGTTCTCGATGTCGCCGAGGCCGTCGAGCGGGGCTCCCAGCGGGTCGACGACCCGGCCCAGGAACTTGTCGCCCACCGGCACGGACAGGACCCGGCCGGTCCGCTTGACCTGCTGGCCCTCCTCGATGCCGGCGAACTCGCCGAGGACGACGACACCGATCTCGCGGACGTCCAGGTTCAGCGCCAGGCCCAGCGTGCCGTCGGCGAACTCCAGCAGCTCGTTGGCCATCGTCGAGGGCAGACCCTCGACCTTGGCGATACCGTCGCCGGCCTCGGTGACGACGCCGACCTCCTCGCGGGAGATCTCCGGCGTGTAGGACGAGACATAGCGCTCCAGCGCGCCCCGGATCTCGTCCGAGGAGATGGTCAGCTCGGCCATCCTCAACTTCCTTATGGTGTGGGGCTGGGCTATGAACCCGTCAGCCTGCGTCGGATATCGAAGTTCTGTAGGTCAGGTGAGCGCGTGCCGGGCCTCGGCGAGCCGCCGCGAGACCGTACCGTCGTAGAGATCGTTGCCGACCTGCACGCTGAGTCCGCCCACGATCGACGGGTCGACGGAGACCTTGAGGGCGATGTCTCGACCGTACATCGCGGCCAGTCGCTCGCCCAGCCGGCTCTCCTCCGTCTCGCTCAGCGGCACCGCTGTCGTGACGTAGGCAACCTGCCGGTCGCGCCGCTCGGCGGCCGCCTCGACGAGCCGGGTCAGCGACCCGGACAGGCCGCGGCCGCCGTACCCGGCGAGCGCCAGCTCCGCCAGCCGCACCGTGGCCGGCTTCGCCTTGTCCTTGAGCAGGTCCCGGACCAGCTCGGCACGCTGCGCCACCGGCGCGTTCGGGTCGCCCAGCACCGTGGCGAGCCCGGGGTTGGCGTCGATGAGCTGGCCGAAGCGGAACAGCTCGTCCTCCACCTCGCCCAGGTCGCCGGCCTTGTCGGCGCTGGCGAGGACGGTCTGCACGCCGAGCTGCTCCGTGGCGTTGAGCAGCTCGTTCGGGCTGGACCAGCGGCCCGCGACCAGCCCGCGCAGCAGCTGGGCGGCGCGCTCGGAGACCTTGCCCCCGAGGATCGCGTCGAGCAGCCCGGCCCGGTCCTCGCCGGTGCGCGCCGGGTCGGCGAACGCCCGGCGCAGCCGCGGCTCGCGCCGCAGCATGTCGGCGACGGCGAGGATCTCGTCCGCGGTGGCGGACAGCTCGGCCGGCGACGCCGTGGCGACGACCGACTCGAGCTGTTCCACCGCGGCTGCGTACGACTCCCGGCTGGCGGCCTGCATCAGCGCGACCCTCCGGCGGGCGTGGACTCCAGCTCGGTGAGGAAGCGCTCGACGGTGCCCTTGCGGCGGGCCTCGTCGGCGAGCGCCTCGCCCACGATCCGGCTGGCCAGGTCGACCGCGATCGTGCCGAGTTCGGCCTTGACCTCGCGGACGATGGTCTGCCGCTCCGCCGTGAGCTGCTCCTTACCGGCCGCGATGATCCGATCGGACTCCTCACGCGCCTTGGCGAGAATGTCCTCCCGGATCCCGGTCGCGTCGGCCCGGGCCTCGTCGCGGATGCGCGCGGCCTCGGTACGGGCTTCGGCGAGCTGGGCCTTGTACTGCTCGAGCAGCTCGTCCGCCTCGGCCTGCTTCTCCTCGGCGCGCCGGATGCCGCCCTCGATCGCCTCGACCCGGGCCTGGAACGTCTTCTCCATCATGGGGAAGACGAACTTGATGAGTACGAAGCACAGCAGGGCGAACGCGATCGACCCGATGACGATCTCTTGCCAGATCGGGACAATCGGGTTGTGCGCGCCTTCGGCTGCGAAGAGATGCATGCGTGACCTCCGGGACTAGTCTCTGGCGGCTTACTAGAAGACGAAGCCGAAGGCGATGCCCAGCAGGGCGAGCGCCTCGACCACGGCGAAGCCGATCCACAGGTACGGGATGGTCAGGCGGGACGACTCGGGCTGACGCGCGGTCGCCTGGATGTACGCGGCGAAGATGAGACCCACGCCGATACCCGGGCCGATCGCGGCGAGGCCATAGCCGACCGCGCTGAGGCTGCCTTCCACTGCGGCGTAATCCATTGTTGTTTTCCTCCTGGATATCGCGCGTGACCCTCACGCGTGACGGTGGGACATATGACGTCCGGCGGGCCTTCCCGCCGACTCAGTGTTCGTCGGCGAGCGCGCCCTGGACGTAGCTGGCCGTGAGCACGACGAAGACGTAGGCCTGCAGCAGCGCCACGATGATTTCGAGGAAGTAGAGGGCGATCGCCATACCCCACGACAGGACCGAGACCGACTTCACCGCGATCGAGTTGGCCCCCAGCAGGGCGAAGCCGCCCAGCGTGAAGACGAGCAGGATCATGTGGCCGGCGAACATGTTGGCGAACAGTCGCAGCGCCAGCGTGACCGGGCGGACGATGAAGGTCGAGAAGAACTCGATCGGGATCAGCAGCGGCAGCACGAACCACGGCGCGGGCGGGATCAGCGCGTTCTTGAAGAACTTGCCGGCGCCGTGCTTACGCATGCCGACCCAGATGAACATCACGTAGCTGATCACCGCGAGCACGATCGGGAAGGCGATGTGCGAGTTCGGTGAGACCTGGATGAACGGGATCAGGCCGAACAGGTTGGTCAGCAGGATGAAGCAGAACAGTGTCGTCAGGTACGGCGCGAAGCGCACGCCCTCGTGACCGATCATGTCCTTGGCGATGCCGTCGCGGGTGAAGCCGTAAATCGACTCCGCGATCCACTGCCGCTTGGTCGGCACGAGCTGCGGGTTCCGGTACGCCCACAGGAAGAAGATGATGAGGCCGGCGACGGCGACCCACACGAGCAGCGTGTACTTCGTCAGCCAGGGGTACGCGCCCTCGACCAGGGCCGGGAGGTAGAAATCCTCCACGCTCGGTGGGAACGGAATTCCGCCCTCAGCGAGGATCCGCACCTGGTGCCCCTCTCATGTCATGCACCCAACCGTCGGGCGATCAGGTAGACCGCTCCGGCCAGGCCGGCGATGAGCCCCACCGCGATCGCGATGCCGCCCGTATCGAGCCAACGGTCGATGAGCCACCCCACAGATCCCCAGACGAGCATGCCGCCGATGAGGTAAGCGAGAGCAGTCCATCCCGCGCCGGCCCCTTGCGGGTCGCGATCCGGGGGAGTCTGGTCACCAGCCATGACGCGGACAAGATATCAGCCGGCTGAACGGTGCTACGCCTCGACCCCCGCGCGCTCCGCGCGGAGGTGGCATCCGTCTCCAAACCAGGGATCTCATACGTTACTCCTCACTGGGCCCAGTGTGTCCACTCACGCGCGAAACTTGCTGTGTCGGGTCACGAACACGCACCTCGGTGTGAGCGTATCCACATACGTGACCTGCCTCGCACGGGTACGGCCACGATGCGCGGTTTTCACGGCCGACGCGGGCACTCTGCCCGCCGCCTCCCATGCGTCGCCATACATGCACAAATGGTGACGCGAGGACGCGATCGACTCGCCATACGCGTACATATGCGACGCCTTCGACCGGGCCGCCATCCGCGCAGAGGCGGGCCCGCCCTTCGGATCCACGGCCATATACGCACACGACGATCGGTCACGCCTCCACGCGAACGATCGGGCACGCGCCTCGACGCCAAATGTGCCCATACGGCGGGGCAGACGCTCGACTCAACCGCCATACGTGCCCAAACGGCGAGGCACACCCCGACTCCACCGCCGTATGTGCGCATACGGCGGCCCGGGCAGCCCTCTCCGCCACCATATGTGCACATACGGCGGGCCGGGCCGCGGCCTCCACGCCAAATGCGCACATACGGCGAGGCAGACGCTCGACTCAGCCACCAAATGTGCACATACGGCCAGGCGGTCCCCGACTCCACCACCGTATGCGCACATATGGCGAGCCAAGCGGCCCCCTCCACTGCCAAATGTGCACATACGGCGAGGCAGACGGCCCCCTCCACCGCCATATGTGCGCATACGGCGGCAGTGCACCGGCGACGGAGCCGCCAGTCGTGCACATTTGGCGACGCGAGCGGGCGACCGGACGAGCCGGCAGGCCACCGAGCCGGGCGGAGCAGCCGTACAGTCGCGCGAGCGAGCAGTACTGCGAGCTGACGGCGACCGCCCTCGTCAGTCCTTGGGCGTGGGCGGGTCGGGGCTGACGGGGTGGCGGACGATGTACCAGATCTGGGCGGCGTTCCAGACCACCACGGCCGCGATCAGGGAGACGCCCATCGCCGGCAGCCCGGGCCAGTCGGCGGCGGCGAGAGCCGCCATGCCGAGCCCGATGTACGTGAACTTGATCGTGTAGGCGACCAGTCCCACGGCCAGGACCAGTTGCGGCCGTACGGAGTCGGCCCAGGCGATCGCCAGGGTCGACGCCACGTAGCTGGCCGCCACCAGCACCACGCCCAGCGCCGCGCCGGCCGCCGACACCGCGCCGCCGTACGCCGCCCCCGCGACGACCGAGATCACCAGCAGCACGCCGATCGCCCACAGGGCCGTCGGGAGGTGCGGGATCCGCTGCCGCACGGTGCCGCGGTCAACCGGCACTGCCTCGGACTCAGCCGGGTCGGCGGGGTCGGATGCCGAGGCACCGGCGGAGTCAGCACCGCCCAAATCAGCGACCTCAGCACCGCCGGACTCAACGACCCCGCCACCGGCGGGGTCAGCGACCTCAGCACCGCCGGACTCAACGACCTCGCCACCGGCGGGATCGGCCGCCGGCACACCTGCGGAGTCGGAGACCTGCGCACCGGCGGGATCGGCCGCCGAAACTGCGGGCGTCGTCGGCTGGTCCGCTGGGCCTTCCGTGTCGGCGGGTCCGCCGCGCATGGCCGTCGTCACCGCGCGGCCGGAGCGGCCGGAGTGACCGGAACGGCCGACGCGACCGGCGCAGGCGGCTCGGGTACGGCGGGTTTCGGGTACGCGGGGAAGGCGGCCACCAGCGTGGCGACCTCGTCGGCCACGGCCGCCAGTTCACGGGTGCCGGCGGTCGTGGCGGGGTCGGCGTTCACCGCCCGGGCGATCAGCGTGGCGATCTCGCGCATCTGCGCCTCCCGCATGCCCTGGGTGGTGACGGACGGGGTGCCGACCCGGATGCCGCTGGCCACCATGGGCTTTTGTGGGTCGTACGGGATGGCGTTCTTGTTCAGGGTGATCATCGCGGCGTCGCAGCGCTCCTCGGCCTCGCGTCCGGTGACGCCCGTCTCGCGCAGGTCGAGGAGGGCGAGGTGGGTGTCGGTGCCGCCGGAGACGGGCCGCATGCCGGCCTCGGCGAGCCCGTCGGCGAGGGCGCGCGCGTTGGCGATGACCTGTCGGGCGTACTCGGCATAAGCGGGCTGCGCGGCCTCGCGCAGGGCCACGGCCTTGGCCGCGACGGCGTGCATCAGGGGGCCGCCCTGGGTGAACGGGAAGACGGCCTTGTCGACCCGGGCGCTCAGTTCCTGGGTACACAGGATCATGCCGCCGCGCGGGCCGCGCAGAACCTTGTGGGTGGTGGCGCACACCACGTCGGCGTGCGGTACGGGCGACGGGATGGCGCCGCCGGCGACCAGGCCGATGAAGTGGGCGGCGTCGACCATCAGGTAGGCCCCGACCTCGTCGGCGATCGTCCGGAAGCGCCCGAAGTCGATCAGTCGTGGGTACGCCGTCGCGCCGCAGATGATCATCTTGGGCCGGTGGGCGAGGGCGAGATCGCGCACCTCGTCGTAGTCGATCAGCTCCGTGTCCGCCCGCACGGTGTAGCCGACCGTACGGAACCAGGCACCCGAAAAGTTGACCTTGGAACCGTGGGTGAGGTGCCCGCCGTGGGGCAGGTCCATGGCCAGGACGGTGTCGCCCGGCTGCACCAGGGCCGCGTAGGCGGCGAGGTTCGCGCTCGCGCCGCTGTGCGGCTGCAGGTTGGCGTGATCGGCGCCGAACAGCTCCTTGGCCCGCGCGATGCCGATCTCCTCGGCCTTGTCGACCTCGGCGCACCCGCCGTAGTAGCGCCGCCCCGGGTACCCCTCGGCGTACTTGTTGGTCAACGTCGAGCCGAGCGCGGCGAGCACCGCCGGCGAGGTCAGGTTCTCGCTCGCGATCAACTGCAACCCGCGCCGCAACCGGCTCAACTCGCCGAGGACCACGGCCGCGATCTCCGGGTCCTCCGCCTCCAGCGCGGCGAAGTCCGGGCCCCAATAGGTCTGCACCCCAGGAGTCTATGGCCCGAACCGGACGAATGCCCGGGCGACCAGGCCCCCGAGCCGGCATCATCGACGGTATGCGCTGCCTCGTGACCGGCGCCACCGGCTATGTGGGCGGCCGACTGGTGCCCCGCCTGCTCGCCGCCGGACACCACGTACGCTGCCTGGTCCGCGATCCCGGCCGGCTGCGCGACGAGCCGTGGGTCGACGCCGTGGAGGTCGTCGCGGGCGACGTCACGAAGGCCGACGGGCTGGTCGACGCGCTGCGCGGCTGCGACGTCGCCTACTACCTGGTGCACACGCTCGGCCGCCGCGACTTCCCCCGGGTGGACCGGCTCGGCGCCGAGACGTTCACGAAGGCCGCCGCGACGGCCGGCGTCGGCCGCCTGATCTATCTGGGCGGCCCGGAGCCGGCCGACGAGCACGCGTCGGACCACCTGCGCTCCCGCGACGAGGTCGCCCGCATCATGCTGGCCGGCCCGGTGCCCACGATCGTGCTGCGGGCCGCGGTCATCATCGGCTCGGGGTCGGCGAGCTTCGAGATGCTGCGCTACCTCACCGAGCGGCTGCCCGTCATGGTCACCCCGCGCTGGGTCCGCAACCGGGTACAGCCGATCGCGATCCGCGACGTACTGCGCTACCTCGTGGAATGCCCCACGAGCGTGCCGCGCACGGTCAACCGCTCGTTCGACATCGGCGGACCCGACGTGCTCACCTACGCCGAGATGATGCGCCGCTATGCCGAGGTCGCCGACCTGCCGCCCCGCGTCATCATGCCCGTACCCGCGCTGACCCCGCAGCTGTCCGCGCTGTGGGTCGGCCTGGTCACCCCCGTACCGAGCGCGATCGCCCGTCCCCTCGTCGCCAGCCTGATCCACGAGGCGGTCGCCAAAGAACAGGACATCCTCGAGTACGTGCCGGAGCCTCCCGGCGGGCTGATCGGCTTCTCGGAGGCGGTCCGGTTGGCGCTGACCAAGGTGCGTGACGCCGAGGTCGAGTCGCGCTGGTCGGACGCGAGCTGGCCGTGGGCGCCGGCCGAGCCGCTGCCCAGCGAGCCGCTGCCCAGCGACCCGAAGTGGTCGGGCGGCACCGCCTACACGGACGTACGCGAACACGCGGTGGCCGCGCCGCGGGCCGCGCTGTGGCGGGTCATCGAGTCGATCGGCGGCGAGCAGGGCTGGTACTCCTCCCCGCTCGCCTGGTCGGCGCGCGGCTGGCTGGACCGAGTCGCCGGCGGGGTGGGGCTGCGCCGGGGCCGGCGTGACCCGCGCCGGCTGACCGTCGGCGAGGCGCTGGACTTCTGGCGGGTCGAGGAGATCGTGCCGGGCAAGCTGCTGCGGCTGCGGGCCGAGATGCGGCTGCCGGGGCGAGCGTGGCTGGAGATGCGGGCCGAGGCGGACGGCGAGGCCTCCCGCTACCACCAGCGCGCGGTGTTCCTCCCGCGCGGCCTGGCGGGACACTCATACTGGGCGGCGGTGTGGCCGTTTCACGCGGCCATCTTCGGCGGCATGGCCCGCAACATCGCCACCGCCGCCGAACGCGAAGCCACCGCCACCAAGCGCCAACCCGGCACCGCCCAGCAGGACCCCACCGCCGCCGAACGCGAACCCGGCGCCGCCCAGCAAGAACCCACCGCCGCCCAGCAGGAACCCGGCGCCGCCCAGCAGGAACCCACCGCCGCCCAGCAGGAACCCAGCGCCCCACACCCAGGCGCCAGCGCCGCCACCCCCACAGCCTCAGCGGATCTTGGCACGGAAAGCCGCCCATAGGCGGTGTTCCATGCCAAGATCGGCGCCAAAGCCGCGCAGCGGCGACGGCGGCGTCGGTCAGCCGGTGAGGGCCGCGACGAGGGGAACGACCGTCTCCTCGATCTCGTCGGCCACGCGGGCGAACTCGGCCGGCGCGAGGCCCCACGGGTCGTCGAGGTCGTCGCTGGGTCGTGAGCCGGCGCGACGGCCGTCGCCGCCCCACACGGCACCGCCGCCGCGTGCCGCGTCGACGGCGACCACCAGGGCGTACGCCCGGTCGTAAGCGGCCTCGGGGGTGCCGTCGTTGGGGGGCAGCCGGTCGAGGTGGACCTGGCGCATGAGCCGGCCGAACTCGCCCAGGACAAAGATCTTGCCGGCCGCGTCGGGCCGCAGGTCGATCGCGTGGTGCACCTGCTCGGCCGTGGCGCAGAGCACCAGGTCGGATTCGTCGATCATGGCCGTTGTCACCCGGCGGGCCTTGAAGCCGGACGGGTCGCCGCCCCGGGCCAGCAGCTCCCGCTCGGCCGGGGCGTTCATCGGCTCGCCGACGTGCCACGACCCGGTGCCGGCGCCGTGGCTGCGGTAGAACTCCCGGGCCCGGTCGCCGAGCTGCTTGCGGACGGCCAGCTCGAACAGCCGCTCCGCCATCGGGGAACGGCAGATGTTGCCGACACAGACGTGCAGGACGGTGAACGGCGCCACGTCGCTACTCCCCCGGTAACTGGATGTTCGGGACCACCTGGCGCAGCCTGTCGATCGGCAGCGCCCCTTCGCGCAACACGGTCGGCACCGGAGTTACGCAATTCACAATCGTAGATGGCGTCTGGTCGAGGCTCTCGCCCGCCTCCAGGTACACCGACACGGAGTACTGGAACTGGTCCTGCGCGGCCTTGGCGGTCAGCGCGGCCGGCTCGCCGGTCTTGTTGGCGCTGGACACGGCCATCGGCCCGGTCTCGCGCAACACCTCCAGCGCCACGGGGTGGGCCGGCATCCGGACGGCGACCGTACCGCCGGTGTCCCCGAGGTCCCACTGCAGGCTCGGCGCCTGCTCGACGACGATGGTGAGCGCGCCGGGCCAGAACGCCTCGACGAGGTCGCGGGCCACGGACGGCAGGCTCAGGGTGAGGCCGTCGAGCGTGTGACGCGATCCGATGAGGACGGGCGGCGGCATCTGCCGGCCGCGGCCCTTGGCGTTGAGCAGCGCGGTGACGGCCCAGGGCTTGAAGGCGTCCGCGCCGATGCCGTAGACGGTGTCGGTGGGCAGCACGACGAGGTCGCCGCGGCGCACGGCCTCGACCGCGGCGTTGACTCCCTGATCGCGCCACGCGAGGGTGCGGCAGTCGTAGAGGTTCACGGTGCGTCATCCTGCCATCCACCGACGCGTCGCGCCGTGGTGAACCGGGGCCGTCCCGCCAGATCGTGATGCAGCCGTACGCGATCGAACGCGCCGGCGGCGCGCAGCAGCGCGGGAACGGCGTCGCCGTGCGTGTCGTCGTGCTCGACGCCGACGGCGCCGCCCGGCGCGAGC
>JAEZGP010000133.1 GCA_023437285.1 Actinomycetes bacterium
ACGCGCAGCTCGTACCCGCCGGGCCGGCCGGGCAGGACCTTGCTGGGCAGCCGGGCCGGGCGGGCGGGCTCTAACGCGCGGCGCAGGCCCGCCACGTACGTGCGCAGGGTGGTTTCGGCGCTGGCCGGCGGCCGGCCGTCCCACAGGGCGTCGACCAGCCAGCCCGTGGTGAGCAGCCGGTTGGGACGCACGAGCAGCAGCACGAGCAGCGCCTGCTGCTTGGGGCCACCAACGTCGACGGGGTGCCCGTCCCGCACGACGAGCAGCGGGCCCAGCACCCCGAACTCCATAGCGACCAGTATGAACGAGTGGATCATCGCTTCGGATTGAGCTGTATTGCCCCCACCGGTGGGTCATCGCACACCGCGCGTCGATGTGTACGGTGTGGCGATGTTCGACCTCCTCGACCACGTCCTCGCGGTGCGGCCGGCGCCGCCGATGAGCACGGTGGTCGCCACCGCCGTGATCGCGTTCGTACTGGTGGCATGGCGTCGGTCGTGGCGGTGGGTCCGCAACGTCATCACGATCGCGCACGAGGGCGGGCACGCGCTAATCGCGGTGCTGTGCGGCCGGCGGTTGGAGGGCATCCGGCTGCACTCGGACACCTCCGGGCTGACCTTCACGCGCGGCCGCGACCGGGGACCCGGCATGGTGCTCAGCCTGGCCGCCGGTTACACGGCCCCGTCGCTGCTCGGTGCCGGCGGGGCGGCGCTGCTCGCGACCGGACGCATCACGCTGCTGCTGTGGCTGGGCATCCTGCTGGCCGTCTGCATGCTGGTGATGATCCGCAACGTCTACGGGGTGCTGTCCGTCGTCGTCACGGGGGCGATCCTGTTCGCCGTGTCCTGGTACGCCGACGCGACGTGGCAGGCGGTCTTCGCGTACACCGGGGTGTGGTTCCTGGTTTTCGGCGGCGTGCGGCCGGTCTTCGAGGTGCAGTCGCAGCGGCGGCGCGGCCGCGCGCACTGGTCGGACCCCGACCAGCTCGCGCGGCTCACGCCCCTGTCGGGTGGGGTGTGGGTGACCATCTTCCTGCTCGTCGGCCTGGGCGCCATCGCCCTGACCGCGCTGCTGTTCGGTCTCATCGCCGCCACCCGCGACGCGTCGCTGTTCAGCTGAGCCCGACCGGCGATGTAACCATCCGCGTAACCCAGGATGAATTCGCGTCGCGTACCTGCTGCTCAGACCGGGTAGACGTGATCAGGTTCCCGAACATGGCCAGCCTCACGATGCCTGGTTATCGATCTATGGACATGCCTAGCGTGGATGCGTCCAGGGAGACGGGGACCCGGGCAAAACGACATTTCTATAGCTAGGCCCACGCGTGCCCCGGCTCCTGCTCGATCGCAGAAGGGAAGGGCATTGCGTCAAGGAATTCCGAGCTCACTGCGTTCCATCGCCGGACGCGTCACCGTAGCGGCCGCCCTGGCCGCCTCCGTGTCGCTCATCTCGCTCGCCGCGCCCGCGACGGCCTCGCCGGCGGCGGCGCCGGAGGCCACCGCCGCCGCACCACGACCGGACGCACCCGCGAGCAAGCGTCAGGTGCCCGGCCGGGTACACAAGGTCGAAGGCAAGGCCCGCACGGGTATGACGAAGCCGGGATCGGCCAGGAAGACCAGCACCAGCGAGCATCCGCCGCCCATGCCGAGCTGGTCCAACGACCTGCACCGCAGCTTCGGGGTGGCGTTCACGGGGACGAACACGGGCGTCGTCGCCACCCACAGCGTCAATATCGACGGTGACCCGCACCCGGACGACTTCGTCTACGCCCCGACCACCTACCCGGGCAGCGGCTCCTGCATCGAGGTGGTCACCGTGTACCGGTCCGGCCTGTTCATCTCGCCGTTCGACTGGTGCGGCGGCGGTTGGCAGACCGGCACGGAGGTGACCCCGAGCTTCCAGACGAACTACATCCGCAACTCCGCATACTCGGTCAAGATCGAGAAGACGAACGCGACCACGAACCAGTGGACCGCGTACCTGTACAACTACACCACCTCGGCGTGGGACACCTTCTACGTCAGTTCGGGTACGAACACGAGCGCCGAAGGCTGGGACGTCTTCGAGGTCTACACCTGGTGGGACCCCGCGACCACCGAGGGCTACTACTGCGACAACACCGACGGGTACGAGTTCACCGCCAGCGACATCGACCTCAAGGTCGGCGGGGTGTGGGTCGACGCCAGCTCGAGCAACACCGACCAGAACCTGTTCAGCTGGGGCACCGACGGCGCCACCTACGGCTGTCCTGACCTTCAGTTCCAGTGGAACAGCGCGGCCTCCTACACGGTGACCAACCCGGTCACGGCGCCGGCGACGTGCACGGTCGACTACGTCCCCAACAGCTGGGGCAACGGGTTCACCGCGAACCTCTCGCTCACCAACTCGGTCGCCCTGAGCGGGTGGAGCCTCGCGTTCACCTTCGCGGGCAACCAGGCGATCACCAACGCCTGGAACGCCAACTACCAGCAGACCGGGCAGAACGTGACGCTGACCAACCAGACGCACAACGGCACGGTCGCGGCCAACACGCCGGTCCAGTTCGGCTTCCAGGGCACGTACTCGGGCACGAACACCGACCCGACCACGGCCACCCTCACCAGCGGCGGATCGCAGTACACTTGCTCTGTCGTCTGACGATCGACACCGGGCGCGGTCACAGCGCGGACTCGCCGCCGGGGTACACGAACGAGGACCGCGGGGTGTAGAAGCCCCAGGTGACCTGGAGCGGGTCTGCCGGCCGCAGCGCGTACACCGAATGGTTCGGGTCGAGGAACTCCAGCGAGACGACCTCGAAGTCGTCCACGGGCTCGGCGATGAACGGGTAGTTGCCGGCCACGAACGACCCGTCGACCTGCGTCACGTACCGCAACTGGCCGCGGCTCGTCGTGGAGCTCTTCGGGCCGACCCGGGCCGTCGTGCGGATCACCGGTACGCCGTCGGACTCGGTTGTCGCGACCAGCGTCCGGCCGCGGACCTCGATGGTGGGCGAGCCGGGCGTGGCCGGCACGCCGCGCTCGCTGGCGTAGGCGCGCACCACCGGACTGGAGTTGAAGTAGTGCGTCCACCAGCGGGCCGGCGTCACCCCGTCCGGGGCGAAGAAATCAAGATCAGGACCAATGTACGTCAGGGAGTACGCCCCGAAGCCCGACGTCTGTTCGGGCTGGTCGACGACGTACTGGTTCATGAAGATCTGCCGGTTCTCGATCGGCGCGAGCCCGTCCGGGATCAGCTTCGCGACCGCCTCCGGATCGGCCGGAACCCAGCCGAAGTAGATCATCCTGCTGTTCACGACGAGTTGCGGGGCGACCAGGTCCGACATGCAGCCCTCCATCATCCGAGCGGTGAGTGAGAAGGACCGTACGAAACGTGATGTTGCGGAGGCAATAACGGAACGCCGACACGTGAATGAATCGGCCGCCGCCCTTGCGCCGCGGCGCCGCATCGGCTTGTCCGCCATCCACCGAACGAGCGGCGACGGTGACCACTCAGGCCCGCGCCGCGTGATGATCGTCGCCGACCGGCGACCGTGGTGACTCGGTGCGGCCGGAAGGACGGATGCCCGACGCGGCGACGCACCGTAGCGTGTCGTCGACGAACAGCGACGGCGTATGCGGAGGTACGGCCAGGTGGCGGACGGGGCTCACGAGCGCATCAACGGACAGGCGTGGACGATCAGGCAGGTGTTCAGCGGCCGCCGGTACGGGCTCGACAACTACCAGCGGGAGTTCGCGTGGGAGTCCAGCCACCTCAAGGAACTGCTGACCGACCTGTCCGAACGGTTCCTCGACCGCTGGCAGCCCGAGCACGACCCGTCCGAGGTACCTCACTACCAGCCGTACTTCCTGGGGCCGATCGTCACGCACGTACGCCAGACGAACTCGCTCATCGTCGACGGACAGCAACGGCTCACCGTTCTCATGCTGCTGCTGATCTGGCTCGAGCGGACGCAGGCCGACCGGGATGACGCCGTGTCGGGTCTCGGTCCGCTCATCGTCTTCGACCTGTTCGGTCACCGGCGCTTCGCCGTCGAACCGGAGCACGACTACGACGAGCGGCGCCGGTGCCTGACCGCGCTCATGGCCGGCGAGGAGGTCGACTCCAGCCAGCTGACCTCGCGGTCGAACCGCACGCTGGTCAGGCGCTACAACGATTTCGAGGATCTCTTCCCGGAGGCCCTGCGCGGCGACGCGCTGCCCGCGTTCATCTACTGGCTGCTCGACCGCGTCTACCTCGTCGAGATCTCGACGGGCAGCGGGCCGTTGGCGCTGGAAACCTTCGAGACGATGAACGACCGGGGGCTGCGGCTCAATTCTCTCGACCTGCTCAAAAGCTTCGTCCTCAGCAAGATCGGGGTGGCCGACCAGCCGGGCGTCAACCGGACCTGGCGGGCCCGCATCGCGGCCCTGACCGACGCGGACAGCAACGCGCACGTCGGCTTCATGCGCAACTGGATGCGCGCCAAGTATTCGCGCGGCCCCATCGACGACGCCGGCATCAGCAGGTCGTTCGACAAGTGGGTGCGGCGCGAGCACCACAACCTCGGCCTGCGCTACCCCGGCGACTTCCTGACGTTCGTCAACGAGATGGACGGGCTGTCGCGCCGGTACGTCGAGCTGATCGCCGCCACGAAGGAGCCGTGCCCGGGCCTGGACGTGCTCTACGCCAACGGCCGCAACACCGTCACGCTGCAACTGCCGCTGATCCTGGCGGCGCTCTCCCTCGACGACGACCGCGCCACGTTCGAACGCAAGGCGCGCATGATCGGCGGCTACCTCGACATCGTCGTCGCCCGGCGCATGGTCAACTGGCGCGATTACGGCTACGACGCCCTGTCGAACGGGGTCTTCTCGCTGGCCCGGGAGATCCGCGGGCTGGACATCGACACGCTCGCCAAGCGGCTGGGCGAGGAGATCGCCACCCTGCCGGAGACCTTCGACGCCGTCGGCACCTACGGGCTGCGGGCCCGCAACCGGACCCGGGTGCGCTACCTGCTCGCGCGCATGACGGCCTGGCTGGAACTGCAGCACGAGGAGCTGACCACCACCCCGGCGTACGGGCCGCTGTTGAGGAAGCTGATGTCCTACGACATCGAGCACATCTGGGCTGACAAGCCCGAACTCCAGCCGGAGGTGCAGGCGCGCCGGTTCGACCACGTCCGCAACAGCTTCGGCGGGCTCCTGCTGCTCCCGAAGTCCTTCAACCGCGCCTACGGCGCCAAGCCGTACGCGGTGAAGGTCAAGCAGTACTGGGGCCAGGGCACCCTGCTCGCCAAGTCACTGCATCCCGACTGCTACACCATGAACCCGGGCTTTGACCGGGTGAGGGAACGCTACGCGCTGCCCTTCACGCCCTACCCGTCGGCCTTCGACGAGCGCGCGATCATGCAACGGCAGGCGCTGTACCAACGGCTGTGCGAACTTGTCTGGGACCCGGCGCAGTACGGCCTGTCGGTTCCGGCCACGACTGGGCGCCGGCCGGCGGAACGCAAACGCGCGCACTTCGGCATCACCATCATGAATCTGGTGGAGGGCGGCTTCATGCCGCCGCAGGCGGCGCTGGTCGGCACGTTCCAGGATCTTGACTACCACGCCCGGGTGACGGCGGATGGTCAGCTGCGCCTCGACTCCGGGGAGGTGTTCGACTCGCCGTCGTCGGCCGCCGGGGCCGCGCTCAACCGCAGCTCGTGGAACGGCTGGACGTTCTGGCGGGTGGTCCTGCCGGACGGGTCCACGCCCGAGCTCAACGCGATCCGGGCGACGGCACTGAAGGCCGGCTTCACCGCCAGTTAGGTAACCCGCGCGGCTTGGCGGCCCGCCCGGACCGGACGGGCCGCCAGCCGGATCACATGGCGCGGATGGCGGCGCCGCTCAGGCGCGCCCCGACGGTGAAGTCCACCAGCTGCCGCGCCAGGGCCGCCTTCGGCGTCCCAGAGACGCCGCCGATCCCCAGGGCGCCGGCGATCTCGCGAAGCTCCGCCACCTTGAACGGCGCCAGGACGACGGCCGCCTCCTCGCGTGAGGCCGCCACCGCCAGCGCGCCGCGTACGGACTCGACGTCGACGCTCGGGGCGGCCTTGGCGGCCCGCGCCGGCTTGCGCGCCGCCGGCACAGCCGGCTCGTTGGCGCCCCAGGGGATCAGCGCCAGCCGTGCCCGGCCCTCGGCCAGGTCGTCGACCTGCTCCTGCGGCAGGTAGTCCAGAAACTCGGTGATCCGCCGCAGGACCCCGAGGGTCTGCTTGGCCACGTCACTCATGTTGCGCCCCTCCCATGCCGATGCTGTTAAGGAATTCCGTCGCGAGACTCATGAGCTCGACGTAGATCTGCTCGGTTACCTTGACCCGGAGAATGACCGGGACACCGTCGGGGTTCTGCGCCCCGAACACGTTGCGGTCCCGGATGCTCGATGTGAAGATCGGAATTCCCGGGCTTCGCGTGCGCGTCATCTCGATGTAGTACCGGTGCGCGTTGATGGGTTCGTTCAATCGGTACTGCACCATGGTGAAGACAACGCCGAGCGGCCGCGGTGCGATGATCACATCTGGGCGGTCGGGCTCATATTCCTGGGCCTGGTCGTTGTACTTCTCGGTCAGCCTGCGCACGTTCTGGAACAGCGCCTCGATGCCGAGTGTGGACAGGTAATCGGGCCGGGACGGCACGAGAATGCCATCACTGGCCACGATCGCGCTCTGCGTCACGATGTTGAAATTGGGCGGACAGTCGATGAGCACCAGGTCGTAGTGCGCTTCGAAATGCGGGTCCCGCAGCGCCTCGCTCAGCGCCTGGCGCAGCCGGAACATGTCCAGGTCGGCGTTGCCGCCGCCGAGCCCGACGTTCGACAGCATCGACAACTCGTGGCTGATCAGATGCAGCGTGGACGGGACGAGGTGCACGTACCCCTTCTGCGTCGGCAACGCGGCGTTGACCGCCTTCGGCTCGACGACGCACTCCGCCAACGGCCGGTGCGGTACGCCCCGGATAAAGCTGTCGTACCACGACTTGACCGTCTGATCCGGCGGGAGTCGGCCGGCGGCAAGATCCGGCGAATAGAAGCTGAACGTGAGACTGCTCTGCGGATCAAGGTCGACCAGCAGCACCCGCTTGCCGCGCCGGGCCAACTCGGTGCCGAGATTCGAGGTGAGCGTGGTCTTACCGACCCCACCCTTGAAATTGATCACCGAAACAATGCGCATGTCCCTCCCCGCCGACTCGCCCCGAAACCGTTGCAGAATAGGGCGGCCGCGCTGCGCACCGCAGTCGTCACAAGGGCTGACGCAGCTGCCGAATGGGTGGCGGCGAGGGGTTTATCGGCCGGCGATCCGGCCGAATCTTTGGCCGGTCCCGCCGGTCGCCCAGCCCTCGATGGCGGGTCGGCCCACGTGTTGCCGAGCGCTCACGGTGGCGCGCTGCGCGTCATGCCGCCCGGTCGCGGGCACGGTGGATGATGGCGGGATGCTGTCGTTGATCTCGGGGCTGGCCGATCGCGCCGACACGGTGACGGTGGCCGGTCGGACGCTGTCCGGCGAGGCGCTGCTCGGCGCGGCCGCCGCCGTGGCGGACGCGGTGGCGGGGGCGCCTGCCGTCGCCGTCCATGCCACGCCGAGCGTGGCGACCGTCGTGGGGATCGTGGGCGCGTTGACGGCCGGCGTCCCCGTCGTGCCGGTGCCGCCCGACGCGGGGGTCGATGAGCGCGCACACGTCCTGCGCGACTCGGGCGCCGCGCTGCTCCTGTACGGCGACGAGGCTCCCGGCGACGCGACAATCCCGACTTTCCAGGTCGATGTCACCCGGCGTTCCGGCGCCGATTATCGGGACCCGATATCGGATAGCGCGGCCCTGATCATGTACACGAGCGGGACGACCGGACCGCCCAAGGGTGTGGTGCTCTCCCACGCCGCGCTGGCCGCCGGCCTCGACGCGCTCGCCGACGCGTGGGCGTGGACGCCCGACGACATCCTCGTGCACGGGCTGCCGCTGTTCCACGTGCACGGCCTGGTGCTGGGCGTCCTCGGTCCGCTGCGCGTCGGCGGCCGGCTGCGGCACACCGGCCGGCCACGCCCCGAGGCGTACGCGGC
>JAEZGP010000157.1 GCA_023437285.1 Actinomycetes bacterium
TCGCGGAGCTGCGCGCCGCCGGCGCGGCCGCCGACCAGGTGAGCGTCGACCTCGCCGACCGGGCCGCGCTGGCCGAGGCGGCCGACCGCGCGGCGGGCTTCTTCGGCGAGCCCGACATCCTGGTCAACAGCGCCGGGGTGAACATCAGGCCCCCGCTTTCCGCCCTGGCCGTCGAGGACTGGGACCGGCTGTTCGCCGTCAACCTGACCGCGCCGTTCCTGCTCGGCCAGCGGTTCGGGCCGGGCATGGCGGAGCGCGGCTGGGGACGCATCATCAACCTGTCGTCGCAGCAATCGGTGCGCGCGTACGCCGACAGCGGCGGGTACGGCGCGACGAAGGGCGGCCTGGTGTCGCTGACCCGTTCGCAGGCCGAGGCGTGGTCGCGGCACGGCGTGTGCTGCAACGCGATCTCGCCGGGCGTGGTGCACACCCCGATGAACGAGCGGCTGTTCAGCGACCCGGCCCGCGCGGCGGGCTTCGCGGCGCGCACCATGGTCGGCCGCAACGGCGAGCCGGACGACTTCGCCGGCCTGGCGGTCTTCCTCGCCGGCCCGGCCAGCGCCTACCTGACGGGCCAGCACATCATGCTCGACGGCGGGTTCTCCGCCACCTAGCCGGGCCGGCCGTAGCCGTAGACGGGGGCGTGGTGCATGGGCGAGATGGTCACCGGCTGGCCCCAGCCGGGGGCGTGCACCACGCGGCCGCCGCCGATGTAGACAGCGACGTGGTGGATGTCGCTGTAGTAGAAGACCAGGTCGCCGGGGCGCAGTTCGGAGCGGTTGAGGTGCGGCACCGACCACCACATGCGGGCGGCGTTGTGCGGCAGGTAGACGCCGGCGCGCCGCCACGCGGCCATGGCCAGCCCGGAGCAGTCGAACGAGTACGGCCCCGACGAGCCGAACTGGTAGTCCTTGCCGCGCTGGTCGAGGGCGTAACTGACCGCCGAGCGGGCCCCTTTGCCGGCCAGGGCCCGCTCCTGCACGCTGACCGGGTCGTTGCCCAGGCCGGCGACGGGCGCCCCCCAGCCCGTACGGGGTGCGGCGGTGGCCCGCAGCCGCTCCAGCCGGGTGATCTCGTTGAGTATTTCGGCCTTGTCGGCGGCGAGGGTGCGCCGCTGCTTGGCCAGCCGCCCGGCGAGGGCGGCCAGGTCGCGTTGGCGCGAGCGCAGGCGCTCGTCGAGGGCGTCGAGGGCGCGTACGTCGCGGTTCTTGGTGCGGGCCAGGTGGTCGAGCACGAGCAGCCGTTCGACGAGCGCGTCCGGCGACCGGGCGGACAGCAGGGCGTCGGCGGCGACCAGCCCGCCGTCCTTGTACGCGGCGGCGGCGAGGCGGCCGACCCGGTTCTGCGCGGCGTCGAGCCGCTTGTCGAGGGGCCGCAGTTGGCGGGCGATGGCCCGGATCCGGGCCCGGGTTGCGGCCAGGTCGGCCCGGGTGGCGTTGTAGCGCTCGACGACCTTCTCCAGCCGGTGGCTGGCCGCGTCGAGCCGGTCCGCCACGTCGCCGGGCGGGTCCGCGCGGCCGGCGGCCGGGAAGCTGAGGACGAGCGCGACCGCCACGGCGGCCGACTTCACCCAAGATGATCCAGTTAAACCGGTATGGGCGCCTTCCACGCGGGACATTTAACGCCAAAGACCGCAACGGCGCAACAATGACGCGCCTAGATACTCCCAGGGGGTATACTTGTCGGCATGGAAGACAGCCACCCCCACGGCGACCAGGACCACCAGCAGTACTGGTACGGGCCCGAGAAGCAGGCCATCCTCGGCCGACTGCGCCGCATCGAAGGCCAGGTGCGCGGCGTGCACCGCATGGTCGACGAGGACGTGTACTGCATCGACATCCTCACCCAGATCTCCGCCGCCACCCGCGCCCTGCAGGCCGTCGCGCTCGGCCTGCTCGAAGGGCACATCGCCCACTGCGTCGTCGAGGCCGCCGACAGCGGCGACGCCAGCGCGAAGGTCAAAGAGGCCACCGACGCCATCGCACGGCTCGTGCGGTCCTGAAAGGAACAACGACAATGCCCGTCCAGACCAAGTACACCGTGGTAGGCATGACCTGCGGACACTGCGTGCAGGCCGTCACCGAGGAGCTGACCAAGGTGCCCGGCGTCCGCGACGTCCGCGTCGAACTGGAGGCCGGCGAGGTCACCGTCGACAGCGACGCGCCGCTGCCGATCGACGCCGTCGTGCACGCCGTCGACGAGGCCGGCTACGAGCTGGCCGGCGCCGAGTCCTGATCGCCGAGCAACGTGGCCAGGTGGGGCGTGATGCCCCACTGCCCGACCAGTTCGGCGTACTCGTCGCGCTGCGCCGCCGTCGGCGCCGCCCCGGTGCGCCGCGCGCGCAGCAGCAGGTTGCGTGGCGTGTGCCGGGAGTCGATGAACTCCACCACGTCCACTGTGTACCCGTTCAGGCGCAGCAGCTGCGCGCGCAGCGTGTCGGTGAGGACGTCGGCGAACCGCTCCCGCAGGATGCCGAACTTCACCAACGGCGAGTACGGGGCCGGAGCCCGCCCGGCGCGCAGCTGCGTCGCCACGTCGTGGTGGCAGCAGGGGGCGGCCAGCACGTACCGGGCCCGCCACCGTACGGCCCGGGCCAGCGCCTCGTCCGTGGCCGTGTCGCACGCGTGCAGCGCCAGGACCACGTCGGCGGCGTCGACCGGCGCGTCGGCGATCGTGCCGGCGGTGAACCGTACCCACTCCGACCAGCCGAGCTGGGCGGCCAGTTCGGTGTTGCGGACCCGCTGGTCCTCGCGGACGTCCACGCCCACCAGCTCGGCGGTCAGCCCGCGCACCTTCGTCAGGTACCGGTACCCGGCAAACGTCAGGTACGCGTTGCCGCAGCCCAGGTCGACCACGCGCAGCGGCTGCGGCAGGTCCGGGTCGTCGCCGAGGACCGCGTCCAACGCGCGCAGGAACGCGTCCACCTGGCGCCGCTTCGCCGCCGTACCGCCGATCACGTCGAACAGCGGATCGCCCGGGTCCAGCAGGTGCTCCTTGGCCCGGTCGTGCGCGCCAGCGGCGGGCACCCGGTCGCTGGCCGTGACCGCCCGGTGCAGCTGGGCGTCGCCCTTCTTGGTGACCCGCAGCTGCAACGTCTCGTCGATGGTCTCGACGTGCCAGTTGCCGAACGGCTCGGCGAGCAGCTCGTCGACCGCCTCCGGGTCGTCCCAGGCCACGTTGCGGGTGTGCGGGCGGGTCCCGTCGTCGGTCACGATCTGCAACCGGTCGCCGGACTTGAGGGCCACGGGACGCAGCTGCGCGCGTACCAGGGAAGGGGTCATGCCCTTGCGGCGACCGGCCGCGACCGCGCGGATCAGGCGGCCCCGGTCGAGCAGCGCGGAGCGCACCTCCGCGAGCGCGGCGTCGAGTGCAAGCGTCCCCTTGGCGGCCATCCGTCCAGCTTAGGGAGTCAGCCGGGCGGCTATCTCGGCGGCCGTGTCCGCCAGCAGGGTGTCGGCGACCAGCCGCCGCCCGGCGATCGCCGACAGCAGCGACGGCAGGCCGGGCAGCACGAACCCGTCCTCGGCCAGGACCGCTTGCGACACCTCGCCGTGCCGGGCGATCACGACGCGGCTGCTCTGCCACGCCGCCGCGACCTCCTCGCGCGACGGCAGCCCGAACGCGTGTCCGACCGGCGCGGTGTGGCGCATCCGGATGACGGCCGAGTCCGCGAACGCGTACGCCGCCCGGCACGCCTCGCCGAGCCGCTTGCGGTCCGGGTCGCGCCGGCTGGTGATCACGGTGCACGGGGTCATGCAGTTCGCGGCGCACACCCCGAGCGCCCGGGCCACCGTCGAGTGCTTGCGGCCCAGGTAGGCGCGCCAGCTCAGGTCCGTCGAGTGGGCCACCCGCAGGGCCCGGCTCGCGGCCGCGCGCTCCGGCCGCGTGTGCGGGCAGTCCACCGCCTCCCACACGCCGAACCGGCTGTCCAGGCCCACGATCGTCTCGTCGGTGGCCAGCCGCGCCGGGTCGCCGGCGTGACCCAGCACGGGTTCCCACGCCAGCAGGAAGGCGTACTGGCTCGCGATGTGCAGCGCCGCCAGCAGTGACGCGATTTCGTGACGTCGCCACCGCGCGGCGATAACTTCCACGATCAACTGGTACGCCGGGACGAGCGTACGCAGCGCGGCGCGCGGCTGCTCCGGCGGCGACTGCGGCATCCGGCACTGGGCGCCGCGCCGGATCAGGTGCGCCGGCACCGCGTCGTGGGCGGGGTCGACCAGCGACGTGTCGAGGTTGGCGCCGGTGGCCGCGTCCGGGTTGGCCAGGTCCTCGGTGTCCAGGTCGAACAGGCGCTGCCCGTACGCGCACAGTTGCTGGGCCACGGCCGCCCGGTGCGCCGACACGTCCCCGGCCAGCAGGCCGGCGCCGAGCAGCGCGGCGATCTCGCGAAAGGCGTACCGCCTGATCAGCAGGGCGAGGATGGCACCGGCCGACTCCACTCCCGTCATGCAACAGCCAACCCGGTCGGCGCTACGCTCAACCCGTGCAACCTGGTGCTGATGACGAACGTCTGGTCGACCTCGACGACGAGGCGCCGTTCGTCGACGACGCTCCCGTGCTGCCCCGCGCCACCCGTGACGACACGGACGCCGGCTGGGGCGAGCGCGCCGCCGACAACGACGAACGCCTGCTCGCGGACCGCCCGCCGCACTGGGACTGAGCCGCTACCGGGCACGCAGCGTGTCGCGGATCTCGGTGAGCAGCCGGGCCTCGTCGGTGAGCTGAGCCTCCTCCTCCGCCCGGCGCCGCCGGTTGAACCGGTTGATCGGTACGACCACGCAGAAGTAGATCGCCGCCCCCGTGAGCACGAACGTGATCACGGCGTTGATGAAGGCGCCCCAGTCGAAGACGGCGTCCTTGACCCGCCACGTGCCGCTGACGGCCTGCCCGCCGGTGGCGAGCTTTACCAGCGGCGCGATGAACGCGTTCACGAACGCGTTGATCACCTGACCGAACGCGGCCCCCATGACGATGCCGACCGCCAGGTCGATGACATTCCCGCGGAAGATGAACTCCCGAAACCCTCGGATAATGCCCATGTTTTTGGACTATAGGGGTATTTGGGGCGCGGGGTTGTGTCATCGCGCGACCCCGGCTGAACAGGTATCGGCGGCCGACCGGGCTCGGCGGGCATCGGGGTGACCGGCTCGGCGGGTGGCCGGCCCTCAGCGGCGGGTGACCAGCGCGGCGGGTGACCAGCGCGGCGGGTGGCCGGCCTCGCAGCGGCGGGTGGCCGGCCTCGGCGGCGGGTGGCTACGCCTTCGCCGGGGCGGCGGAGGCGGTCGTTGTCGCGGCCGGGGTGCTCGCGGGGGTGGTGGTGGCCGGCTTGGTGTCCTTCGTCGCCGTGTCGGACGACGGGGCGGGGGCCGCGGCCGTGGTGGCGGCGGAGTCCTTGGCGCCCGAGCGGGAGTCCGTGCGGTAGAAGCCGGACCCCTTGAAGACGATGCCCACCGAGTTGAACAGCTTGCGCAGCTTGCCCTCGCAGGCCGGGCACACGCTCAGCGGCTCGTCCGAGAATGACTGGACGGCCTCGAGCTGGTGGCCACACGACGTGCAGGCGTACTGGTAGGTGGGCACTGGTCCGCCTCCGCGATCAAGACATTGGCACTCTGGTGCTACGAGTGCCAATGGTGGCTCATGGACCGGCGAAGTGTCCAGTTTTCGTGTCCCGATTGACACCCAGGACAAAGGTCCGGACTAGCGAACGTGACGAAGACCACCCGACGGGGTGATGACGGCGTCCACGCGCCGGTCGTGCGGCTCCGCCGGCAGCGCCTCGACCAGTTCCCCGTCGAACAGCAGGGCCACCACCAGCGCCTGCGGCCCCACCCGGGCCAACGCCCGGTCGTACGACCCGCCGCCGCGTCCCAGGCGTACCCCGCGCAGGTCAACCGCCACGGCCGGCACTACGACCAGGTCGGCGCCGCGGATCGCCGCCACGCCGAGCGGGGACCCCGGCGCCGACCACCGCTCCCAGTCCAGGTCACGGTCGTCGAGCAGCACCGGGATGAGCACCTCGGCCGCGACCGAGGCCAGCGCCGGCAACAGGCCCGGCCCGCCCGGCTCGGTCAGCATCGGTGAATATGCCGCCGCCACCCGTACGCCGCGCTCTCCGCACGTACTCACAAGGGTGTTGACCAGCGCGGAGTCGGCGGCGGCCCGATCGGCGAGGGACCGCGCGCGCCGTGCCGCCAGCATGCGGCGGCGCCAGTCGGGCTTGGTCACGCCGGGCGAGGTCACCCGACCAGAATGGCAGTCGGCGGCGCGTCGGGAGGGTCAGGGCGGGGTGGGCGGCGCCGCTGCCGCTAGTCTCGGCGCATGCCGGACCACGCCCCCACCCAGCGCGCCGTCAAAGCGGTCATCCCGGCCGCCGGCCTCGCCACCCGCTTCCTGCCCGCCACCAAGGCCGTGCCGAAGGAGTTGCTGCCCGTCGTCGACCGCCCCGTGCTGCAGTACATCGTGGAAGAGGCCACCGCCGGTGGCATCCGCGACGTCCTGCTCGTCACCGGGCGTGGCAAGACCAGCATGGTCGACCACTTCGACCGCCAGCCGTACCTGGAGGCGCGCCTGGAGGCGAAGGGCGACATGGAGCGCCTCGCCGCCGTGCGCCGCCCCTCCGAGCTGGCCGAGATCTACACCTGCCGCCAGGGCGAACCGCTCGGACTCGGGCACGCCATCGGTTACGCCGAGTCCCACGTGGGAAATGAGCCGTTCGTGGTGCTCCTGGGTGACGAGTTCGTCGACGAGGCGTACCCGCTGCTGCCCGGGATGATCGAACTTCAGGCCCGCACGGGCGGCATCGTGCTCGCCTTCCTCGAGATCTCCCCCGAGGAGGTCGACCGCTACGGCATCGCGTCCGTCGAGGCCGCCGAGGACGGGCTCGCCGAGGCCGCCAAGGGCGCCGGTGACGTCTTCCGGGTGACCGGGCTCGTCGAGAAGCCCAAGCAGGGCACCGCCCCCAGCAACTTCGCCGTGATCGGCCGCTACGTGCTGCCGGCGACCATCTTCGACGCCATCAAGCGGACCAAGCCAGGCGCGGGCAACGAGATCCAGTTGACCGACGCCATGGCGCTGCTGCTGGCGGAGGGCACCCCCGTGCACGGAATCGTGTATCGGGGCGTGCGTTACGACACCGGTCTTCCGTTGGGCTATCTGCAGGCGGTCGTCGAAATCGCCTGCAAGCGCAAGGATCTTGGACCTGCGTTCAAGGACTGGTTGTCGGAGTTTGTTAAATCGGACGGATAATGGATGACTGCGGAGATCACGCTGACCCGTACCCCTCAGCTGACCTCGCTCGCCGACTACCTGGCGGGCGTGCTGCGCCGTGTGCGCGCACTGCCCCCGCTCGACCTGGACCTCACCCAGGCGTTCGGGAACGTGCTGGCAGAGGAGGTACGCGCGCTCGGCGCGCTCCCCGCGTACGACCAGGCCGCCATAGACGGGTACGCCGCCCGCTATGACGACCTGGCCGCCGCCGCGCTCGGCCGTACCGTCCGTCTGAACGTCGTCGGGGACCTCTCCGCGGCGAGCTGGCGGCCGGTGCGGCTCGTGCCCGGCACCTGCTTCGCCGTGGCGGCCGGGGCGCCCCTGCCCGCCACCACCGACGTGATCGTGCCCCTCGACCTCACCGACGAGGGCATGGCTTCCGTCGAGATCCGCCAGGCCCCCAAGCGCGGCCACGGCGTACGCCGCGCCGCCGAGGAGATCGCGGCCGGCGCGGTCATCGCCCGGCCGGGGGACTACGTCACCCCGCCGCTGGTCGCGACGCTTGCGGCCACCGGGGTCAGCCACGTCGTCGTACGCCCGACCCCGCGCGTGACCGTGCTCGCCGCCGGCGACGAACTGGTCGAGGCCGGCCGCCTCAGCCAGCCCGGCCAGGTCGTCGACGTCAACTCGCACGCCGTGGCGGCCGCCGCCGCCGACGCGGGGGCCCACGCCTACCGGGTCGGCATCTGCGACGACGACCCCGAGGCCCTGCGCAGCCTCATCGAGGACCAGACCCTGCGCTCCGACCTCATCATCACCACCGGCGGCACGGGCACCGGCCCCGGCGACATCCTGCGGCGCATCCTGGGCCGCGACGGGTCGGTACGGTTCACCGAACTGTCCGTCTTCCCCTGCTCCACCCTCGGGTTCGGCATGGTCGGCTCCCAGGCTGACCACGTGCCGGTCGTCTGCCTGCCCGGCGACCCCGGCTCGGCCCTCATCGGCTTCGAGGTGCTCGCCCGGCCCGTCATCCAGGTGCTCGCCGGCGCCGAACCGGTGTTCCGGCCCTCCGTACGCGCGCACCTGCTGGAGACCATCGCGTCCCCCATCGGGCTGCGGGAGTTCCGGCCCGCCCGGGTCCAGGAGCGCCGTGGCGGCGGTTACACCGTGCAGCCGCTCGCGGGCGGGCCGTATACGCTCTCCGGGCTGGCGGAAGCGAACGGTCTGCTCGTCCTCGGCGAGAAGGTCGGCGGTGCCCCAGCGGGATCTACTGTGGATGTCCTGCTGCTTGATCGTCGGAGGTAGGCCGCAATGCTGGGCGTGCCGGGCTGGCCCGCGGTGCTGCATGACGCGCAATCCGGGGTCACCCTGCGGCCCTACCGGCGCTCCGACGCCACCGCCTGGTCACAGGTGCGCCGCGCCAACGAGGAATGGCTCGCCCCCTGGGAGCCCACCCCGCCCGGCGGGGCGTGGGCCGACCTCAACTCGCCAACCTCGTTCCGGCTCGTGCACAAGGAGCTGCGCAAGGTGGCCCGGGCCGGGCACGCCATGCCGTTCGCCGTCTGCCTGCGTACCCCCGACAACGTGGAGCGCCTCGTCGGCCAGGTCACGCTGGGCAACATCGTGCGGCGCGCCTTCTGCTCCGCGTACGCCGGGTACTGGGTCGACGCCCGCGTCGCCGGCCGGGGCGTCATCCCCACCGCGCTCGCCCTCGCCGTCGACCACGCGTTCGACCAGGGCGGCCTGCACCGCATCGAGGTCAACATCCGCCCCGAGAACGCGGCCAGCCGCCGCGTCGTGGAGAAGCTGGGCTTCCGCGAGGAGGCATACCACCAGAAATACCTCCACATCGCCGGCGCGTGGCGCGATCACATCGGGTATGCCCTGACCACGGAGGATCTCGCGGGCGAAGGCGGGCTGCTCGCCCGCTGGCATCAGCAGCGTGGCATCCGCCGATCCGCATAGCCTGCCCGTAACCTCAGTGCAAGGTGGCACTTCGCCATCTGAAAGCTTGTTGCGGAGGGGGAGGGCGTGCCGACGTCGGTGCTCCTCGCCGTCCTCGCCGCGGCGAGCCTGCTCGCCCTCGCGCCCGCGCTGGTGCGTCGGTACGACGCCACCGAGCGGCTCGCCGCGGAGCGGACGACGTCCACGGCGCGGGTGCTCGCCCGACGCCGTAGTCGTCGTACCGTCCCCGGCCGCTACCCGGTCAAGCCGCCCCGCGAGACGCCGTGGTCGGCTGAGTCCGCGACCGCCCGTGAGGCCGCTGGCGCTCGTGAGCCCGGTAGCGCTCGTGAGTCCGGTAGCGCTTCTGAGTCCGGTGGACTTCGGCGGTCCGGTGCCGTTCGGGAG
>JAEZGP010000182.1 GCA_023437285.1 Actinomycetes bacterium
GGCGTAGCGCGCGGCTATGCTCCTGACCGTGAGGATCGTCGATGCCAGGGTCATTGTCACCTGTCCGGGCCGCAACTTCGTCACGTTGAAGATCGTTACGGACGAGGGGGTGACGGGCGTCGGCGACGCGACGCTCAACGGCCGCGAGCTGTCCGTCGCGGCGTACCTCACCGAGCACGTGATCCCGACGCTGATCGGCCGCGACCCGGCCCGCATCGAGGACACCTGGCAGTACCTCTACCGCGGCGCGTACTGGCGGCGCGGCCCGGTGACGATGAGCGCGATCGCGGCGGTCGATACCGCCCTGTGGGACATCAAGGGCAAGGTGGCCGGCCTGCCGGTCTACCAGTTGCTGGGCGGCCGGTCGCGCGAGGGCGTGACGGTGTACGGGCACGCGAACGGCGACACGGTCGACGACGTGCTCACCGCCGTGGCCTCCTACGTGGACCTCGGATACCGGGCGATCCGCGTGCAGAGCGGTGTCCCGGGCCTGCCGGTCACCTACGGCGTGGGCAAGGACAAGCTGTTCTACGAGCCGGCCGACGCGGCCATCCCGACCGAGGCGGTCTGGTCCACCGAGCGGTACCTGTCCTTCGTGCCGACCGTGTTCGCGCGGGTGCGTGACGAGTTCGGGCCGACCGTCAAGCTGCTGCACGACGTCCACCACCGGCTCACGCCGATCGAGGCCGCCCGCCTGGGCCGCAGTCTCGAGCCGTACGCGCTGACCTGGATGGAGGACCCGGTCCCGGCCGAGTTGCAGGAGGGGTTCCGGCTCATCCGCCAGCACACCACCACGCCGATCGCGGTCGGCGAGGTGTTCAACACGATCTGGGACTGCGAGCAGCTCATCCGCGAGCAGCTCATCGACTACATCCGGGCGACGGTCGTGCACGCCGGTGGGATCACGCACCTGCGGCGCATCTTCGACCTGGCCGCGCTGCACCACGTGCGCTCCGGCTCGCACGGCGCGACCGACCTGTCACCGGTCTGCATGGCCGCCGCGCTGCATCTCGACCTGGCGATCCCGAACTTCGGCCTGCAGGAGTACATGCGACACACGGCCGCGACCGACGAGGTCTTCCCGCACGGGTACCACTTCGCCGACGGTTACCTGCATCCGTCCGAGGAGCCCGGTCTCGGGGTCGACATCGACGAGGAACTTGCCGCCACGTACCCGTACCGCCCCGCGTCGCTGCCCGTGAACCGGCTCGAGGACGGCACCATGCACAGCTGGTGACGGCCCTTGAGTATCAAGTAACTTGCGATATCCTGCCATTCAAGTTTGTCGATTAGGCTTCTGGTCGACAGCGCCTCACACCTAGGGCAGGAATCGACGATGCAACGTCCCCGTGTCAAGTCCGCCGCGGCGATCACGCTGACGGCGGCCGTTCTGGCTGGCTGGGCCATCACCACGGTCCTCGCCAGCCCCGTCGCGCAGGCGGCCACCACCGCCGCGCAGACCGCGCTGGCCGCGAACGTGGCCGACCACGACGCCGACGCCGACTACGTCTGGAACGCCGCCGACGTCGTCCCCATCGCGCTCAACGGCGGCGGCGCCACCGCCAGCAGCCCGAACGTGTCGATCAGCGGGACGACCGTGACGATCACGGCAGCCGGCACGTACCAGCTGACCGGCACCCTCACCAACGGCCGGATCGTGGTCGACTCCACCGGTTCCGGGATCGTGCGGGTGCTGTTCAACGGTGCGACGGTCACCAACACCACGACCTCGCCGTTCGAGGTCCGGGCCGCCGAGAAGGCGCTGGTCTTCCTCAACGCCGGCACGACCAACACGCTGTCCGACGCGACCACCTACGTGTACCCGGACGCGGAAACGACCGAGCCCGACGCCGCGCTGTTCAGCAAGGCCAACCTGACCATCGCCGGCACCGGCTCGCTCACCGTGCGCGGCAACGCCTACGACGGCATCGCCAGCAAGGACGGCCTGATCATCCACTCGGGAACGCTCAACGTGACGGCGAAGGACGACGGCATCCGGGGCAAGGACTACCTGGTCGTCGACGGCGGCGCGATCACGGTGAACGCCGGCTCGGACGGCCTGAAGTCGACCGACGGCAACGCCGCGGCCGGCTACGTCAGCGTCAACGCCGGCACGATCAACGTCACCGCGTCGGGCGACGGCCTGTCGGCCGAGTCCGACGTCATCGTGCAGGGCGGCTCGACCACGGTCACCGCCGGCGGCGGCAGCTCCGCGGCCGTGACCGACACCTCCACCAAGGGCCTCAAGGGCGGGGCCAGCGTGGTGGTCAGCGACGGCACGGTGAACACCGACACGGCCGACGACGGAATGCACTCCAACGCCAACGTGATTGTCGACGGCGGCACGATCACGGTCGCGACCAACGACGACGGCCTGCACGCCGACAACGAGCTCAACGTCCTCGGCGGCACGATCAACGTCAACAAGTCGGTCGAGGGCCTCGAGGCGCTCAAGCTGACCGTCTCGGGCGGCTACGTGCGGGCCATCGCCACCGACGACGCGTTCAACGCGGCCGAGGAGGGCGTCAACGAGTTCCAGGTCGCGCCGAACGCGTTCATCCGCGTCACCGGCGGCACCGTCGTGGCCGACGGCGGCACCGACGGGCTCGACTCCAACGGGTCGATGACGCTGTCGGGCGGCACGGTCGTCGTGGCCGGCTCGGCGACGAGCGCCTTCGGCGAGGGCGGCCTGGACGCCAACGGCACGCTGAGCATCACCGGCGGGCTGGTGTTCGCCAGCGGCCTGAGCGCCTCCACCGGCACGATCGCCGCCGCCGGCCAGGGCCGCATCGCGTACGCGTTCGGCGCGCGGCAGGCGGCGAACACCACGATCCACATCGCCACCACGTCGGGCACCGAACTGGTGGCGTTCCGGTCGACGAAGGCGTTCCAGCGCATCGTCTTCTCGTCGTACCAGCTGGTGCCGGGCACCACCTACGCTATCTACACCGGCGGTACGCCCGGCGGCACCAGCATCGGCGGCGGCCTCTACACGGGCGGCACGCTGGCCGGCGCCACCCAGGTCGGCACGGTCACCGCGGCCGGCACGACGACGGGCACGCAGCCGACGACCGGCG
>JAEZGP010000187.1 GCA_023437285.1 Actinomycetes bacterium
CATCAGGGTCGTCCGCCAGCCGTGCAGTGGACATCACCCGCGCCGTGTCCGCGGAACCAGGCAGCCAGCTCCTGGCCCTCCATGAGGAGCGGGGTTTCCTCGCCGACGTCCACCGGGCCGGTCACCCAGCCGTCTGTCCGGTTGTCGAAGTGCGCCCCGAAGAGTCGAGCACCCGGCAGCAGCGTTGGATCACTCTCGAACCCGAACGAGGTGTGGAGCAGATGCGCACCTCGAAGATCTGCGCCGCTCAAGTTGGTGCCGATAAGAAAGCCTGAGTTGAGGATGGCGCCCCGTAGGTCGGCTCCGGGCAGCTCGGCGTGGCCAAGGTCCACACCCAGCATGTAAGCATTCTGGAACGCGGCATTCTCGCCGAGGCACTCTCGCGCCTCCGCCTTGTAAAGGTCTGCGTCGCTCAGATCGGCACCACTGAGATCGGCGCCGTTCAGGTTCGCCTTGCGAAGGCTGCACCCCTTCAGTCGGGCGCGTGTGAAGTTGGTGTTGAAGAAGAACGCGGCATCGAAGTACAGTCCGCTGAGGTCGGATCTCGAGAAGTCGTAGAGGTCGCCAGCTATTGCTGGAAGCGTGGCACCATCAGGTGTCGTCGACAGGTTGTTCAAATAGTCCCTGAGGACGTCTCGTGCCTCCTCGTCGGCAGGCCAGTTGCGGACATCCTCAACGCGTCTCTTGAACGTGCTCATGGGTAGGTGACCACTCTTCCATTCCACTCCGGATGGCGTGCGATCCTACTCAACAGATCCCTCTTGCTTTCTGGCGAAAGCTGGCCAGTATCGAGAATGACGTTCTGGCCCTTCGCTATTTCCTTGACCATACTTCCTTCAAACTCTTCGCCGATGTAGCGGCCGCGCAGGGTGGGTGGCATTACTTCGCCGGCGTGCCGTCCAGATGGGAAGATGTCGGTTGGCGCCTTGACGTCCCAATGCTGGCCCGTGCTGTCGATGAAGTCGCCGAGGTCCACGTGGCGAGCGGGATCTGATGTGTCGAGCACGGCTCGGCGTAGCGGCCCGGGGAGCGTTCCGCTCGCTTCGAGCGCCAGCGCGACCTCGGCTTCGCGCTCGCTCTTCGGCTCTACGGCACCGCCCTTTGCCGGATCTTTGGCGAGTTCGTTATGGCGAGCGATCCATTCTGGGCTTCCCTTCTCCGGTGGAACAAATGGGTCGCCCGGGCTCCGCATTGGCCGGAGGATCTCCTTGATCTTCGCGATCAAGGTACTCAGGTGGCGGAGGGCCGGGAACAGGTTTTCAAGGCTCTGGATGAGCCCGCGCAGCCACTTGGCGATCTTCGCGGAGCACGCCGCGACCAGGGTGCTGACCTGTTCGATGACGAGCGGCGTCGCCAGCCCGAGCGTGGCGACCTCCTCGACGGCGTAGACGATGCAGCGGGATACGACGATCGCGATTGCGTCGCGGACCATGGCGCGCACCGCGCTGACCACGAAGCCGGCGCATTCGGTGATGACGGCCATGGCCTCGGCCGCCTGCGCCAACGCGGACAGGGCGCCGCGCTGCTCGCTGGACCAGGCGCGGTACGCCGGCCCGGCCGTGCCGCCCCAATCGGCGACATCGACGGCGATGTGGTCGCCGAGCGTGGTGCTGGTCGTGCGCAGGTCGGCGGCGACGCGGCGCCATGTGGCGGCGTGGGCGGCGATCTGGGCGGCGTTGCCCGCGAGCCAGTCGAGGGCCTCGCGCAGCGGGGCGACCTGCTCCATGAGCCAGGACAGGCCGTACTGCAGGAGGGTGGACGCCGGGTCGGAGTAGAACGCGAGGCCGTCCAGGGTGGCACCGATCGCGCCGAGGCTGGTGTCGACCCAGTTGTTGGATCGCACGCCCTGGACGAGCAGTTCGATGTCCTCGGCCAGCCAGATGCCCGTCCACGGCTTGACGTCGGGGTCTACGCGGGCGGCGACGAGCGGGTTCACGTTGACGCTCATCAGTCGCCCCGCAACCGGCTGCGGGCCCGTACGTCAGTGTTTTCGTACGAGGCGGCGGCGGTACGCAGGCGCTCGACGGTGTTGTTCAGCGACGTGGTCGCGGAGTCGAGCGCGTCGAGTACGGCGTCCTGTAGGTGGCCGAGCGCCGTGGGGAGGAACGCGCAGAGCTTCCCGTACGCCTGGGCGTCGAGGCGGACGGCCCCGCCGGCCTGCCGGGCGAGCGCGACCCGCCCGGCGATGTGCGAGACGTGGGTGGCGTGGGCGCGCAACTCGTCGGGGGTGACGGTAGTGCCGTCACCGCCGGCCATCGACGTCCTCCGGTGGTACGCCGTGAAGCTGTTGAGCGAAGGACGCGACCACCGCGCGGGCCGACTCGCTGTCGGCGCCCAGGGTCTCGGTGGCCGCCTCGCGGACCCGGTCGACGAGCAGCGCCTGCGCGCCGGCCATGGCCGCCAGGATCGCGCGGGCGAGCTGCGCGGGAGGCACGGCGCGGACCCGGTCGTCGAGGCGCAGGTCGGTGACGACACCGCCGCGGTTGACTGTGACGGCGATGAGGCCGTCGCGGTCACGGGCGGTGGCGGTCAGGCCGGTCAGCCGCGCGG
>JAEZGP010000196.1 GCA_023437285.1 Actinomycetes bacterium
GTCTACGACACCGCCGCCGCCGTGGCGGCGGCCCGCGCGGTCCGGGCGACGTTGCCGCCGGGCGGTCGCCTGCTGTACGCGGTGAAGGCCAACGGGCACCCCGCCCTCGTGGCGGCGCTCGCCGCCGAGGTGGACGGCTTCGAGGTCGCCTCCGGCGGCGAACTCGACCTGGTCGCCACGTATGGCGGTGAAATCGCGTTCAGCGGCCCCGCCAAGACCGACGCCGAACTCGCGGCCGCCGCGAGGGCCGGGGTGAGGGTGCACGTGGAGTCGCTGCACGAGCTGCGCCGGCTGGCCGCGGTCGCCGACCTGGCCGGCCCGGCCGGGGTGGCGGTGGCGCTGCGGGTCAACCGGGCGTCGTCGGTGGTGGCGGGCAGTCACCAGATGACCGGCGCGCCGACCCCGTTCGGTCTCGACGAGGCCGACGTGCCCGCCGCGATCGCGTTGGCCCGGTCGACGCCGGGGGTACGGCTGGTCGGCTTCCACCTGCACGCGGTGTCCAACAGCCTGGACGCGGCCGAGTACGCGCGCTTCGCCGTGCAGGCGGCGCGCTGGTCGGCGCGCCAGGGCGTGGACCTGCGCTACGTGAACCTGGGCGGTGGCCTGGGCGTGGACTACACGGGCACCACCGGCCTGGACCTCGACGTGCTCGCGGCCGGCCTAGCGCAGGCGGGGGCCGAACTGCCCGACGGCGCGTCGCTGGTGCTGGAGCCGGGCCGGTTCCTGGTCGCCGACGCCGGCTGGTACGCCGCCGAGGTGATCGACGTCAAGGTCACGCACGGGCGGCGCTTCGCGGTCGTGCGGGGCGGCACGCACCACTTCCGGCTGCCGGCCGCGTGGGGCTACAGCCACCCGTGCCGGGTCCTCGCGGTCGACGACTGGCCCCACCCGTACCCGCGGCCGGTCGCGGACGGGCCGGTGGACGTGGTGGGCGAGCTGTGCACCCCGCGCGACGTGCTGGCCCGCGACCAGGATCTCGGGCCGGTACGCGCCGGGGACCTGATCGTGCTGGGCCGGGCGGGGGCGTACGGGCGTGACATTTCGCACCTGCAGTTCCTGCGCCACGACCCGCCGGCCATTCAGGTGATCTGAAGCTTTCTTTCGGGAGCGCTCCCACGAACGGTGGAGTTGATTAACCGGCGCGCCCTACGGGAAGTAGCCTTATGGGCGGACTAGATTCCTCCGAAGGGTCGATTCTCCCGGCAAGCCGGGGTCCCGTGCTCCGAAATGCGCCCCTTATCGGAGTAGCGTGCATCACTGGTCGAGTGACCTAGGTAACAACCGTTCCACCCCGGAGCAGATCAACGATGCAAGAGTGCAAGCACGAACCCCCATGCCCGGGCGCCGCCGCCGTGGACCACGACGCCGCCCGGATCATCGCCGCCTTCCCTGAGCAGGGCTGGAGCCTGCTGTGCAACGGCGTCATCGTGTTCGAGGACACCGGTGAACTGTTGCCCGACGGCAAGCTGGTCGCCCCCCACCGGGGCCCCGCCCGCCACGCCCTCATCGGCTAGCGACCGACACCCCGCCCCGCGACGACGCGGGGCGCCCACCGCCTATTCGGCGAACGCCTCCGGCGGCGGGCACGCGCAGACCAGATTGCGGTCGCCGTACGCGCCGTCGACGCGCCGCACCGGAGCCCAGTACTTGCCGGCCGGGTCCACCCCGGGCGGGTACGCCGCGACCGACCGCGGGTACGTGTGGGCCCACTCGTCGACGCTCACCGACGCCGCCGTGTGCGGGGCGTTGACCAACGGGTTGTCGCCCGCCGGCCACTCCCCGGCCACCACCTTGTCGATCTCCCCACGGATCGCGATCATCGCGTCGACGAAGCGGTCCAGTTCGGCCAGGTCCTCCGACTCCGTCGGCTCCACCATCAGGGTGCCCGCCACCGGGAACGACATCGTCGGGGCGTGGAAGCCGTAGTCGATGAGCCGCTTGGCCACATCCTCCACGCTGATCCCGCTGGCCCTGGTGATCGGCCGCAGGTCCAGCACGCACTCGTGGGCCACCAGGCCTTTGGCCCCCGTGTACAGCACCGGGTAGTGCTCGCGCAGCCGCACCGCCACATAGTTGGCCGCCAGTACCGCCGCGCCGGTCGCCCGGACCAGCCCGTCGGGGCCCATCAGCCGCAGGTACGCCCACGGGATCGGCAGGATGCCCGCCGACCCGTGCGGCGCCGCCGACACCGCGTGCCCGTCGCCGCGCAACGGGTCCCCCGGCAGGAACGGGGCCAGGTGCGCACGCACCGCCACCGGACCCACCCCGGGCCCGCCGCCGCCGTGCGGGATGCAGAACGTCTTGTGCAGGTTCAGGTGCGACACGTCGGCGCCGAACTTCCCGGGCCGGGCGTACCCGACCAGGGCGTTGAGGTTCGCGCCGTCGACGTACACCTGCCCGCCCGCGTCGTGGACCTTCGCGCACAGCTCCGCGATCCCCGTCTCATACACCCCGTGCGTCGACGGGTACGTCACCATGATCGCGGCGAGGGTGTCGCGGTGGGCCTCCACCCGCCGGTCCAGGTCGGCCAGGTCGACGTTGCCGTCGGCGTCGCACGCCACCACGACGACCCGCATGCCCGCCATGACCGCCGAGGCCGCGTTCGTACCGTGCGCCGACGACGGGATCAGGCACACGTCGCGGTGCGCCTGCCCCCGCGAACGGTGGTAGGCCCGGATCGCCAACAGCCCGGCCAGCTCCCCCTGCGACCCGGCGTTGGGTTGCACGCTCACCGCGTCGTAGCCGGTCAGCTCCGCAAGCCACGCCTGCACGTCCGCGACGAGGCGCTCGTACCCGCGGGTCTGGCTCTTCGGCGCGAACGGGTGCACGTCGGCGAACTGCGGCCAGCTCACCGGCTCCATCTCCGTGGTGGCGTTGAGCTTCATCGTGCACGACCCGAGCGGGATCATGCCCCGGTCCAGGGCGTAGTCCTTGTCGGCCAGCGAGCGCAGGTAGCGCAGCATCGCCGTCTCCGACCGGTGCGCCGAGAACACCGGGTGGGTCAAAAACCCGCTCGTACGGGCCAACGCCACGTCGGCGGCGACGTCGTCGACGCCGGCGACCCCGAACGCCGACCACACCGTCTCCAGGTGCTCGCGGGTGGTCGTCTCGTCACACGAGATACCGACCCGGTCGGCGTCGACCTGCCACAGGTTCACCCCGGCCGCCTCGGCCGC
>JAEZGP010000288.1 GCA_023437285.1 Actinomycetes bacterium
TCAACTCGGGCACCGACCTGTGGGGCGCCGGCTACACCGACGTCAACGCCCTGCTGCCGGCCAAGGAGATCCTGGGTTACATCTCCGTGCTCGTCGCGATCGCGGTGATCGTCTTCTCCAACATGCGCGGCCGCAACCTCGTGTGGGCCGGCGCCTCGCTGGCCCTGCTCGGCATCGCCGCGGTCGCGATCGGCGGGGCGTACCCCGCCGCCGGGCAGCGGTTCACCGTCCAGCCGAACCTCCGCGACAAGGAGGCGCCGTACATCCAACGCACCATCGACGGCACCCTCGCGGCGTACGGGCTGGACACGGTCGAGGTGAAGGCCTACTCGGCGAACACGTTGACGCCGCCCGCCTCGCTGACGACCGACAACACGGTGGTGCCCAACATCCGCCTGCTCGACCCGGCCGTCGTGTCGGACGCGTTCACGCAGGCCCAGCAGATCCGCAACATCTACGACTTCAACGCCCAGCTCGACATCGACCGGTACACGATCGACGGCAAGACGCAGGACTACGTCGTCGGCGTCCGCGAGATCAACTACACCAAGCTGACCGGGCAGCAGACGAACTGGCTGAACAGGCACACCGTGTTCACCCACGGGTACGGCTTTGTGGCCGCCCCCGCGAACAGGACGGTCTGCAACGGCCTGCCGTACTTCGTGTCCGGTGGCTTCCTCGGCGAGCAGGCCGCCACGGGCGAGAACGCCACGCAGTCGAACTGCACCTCGCCCACCGAAGTGATCCGGGCCGACCAGCCGCGCATCTACTACGGCGAACTGGCCACCGACTACGTCATCGTGGGCCGTCCCGACGGCTCCACCACCGACACGGAGTTCGACCGGCCGGCCGGCTCGAGCGAGCAGCACTACACCTACCAGGGCAGTGGCGGCGTCGACGTCGGTTCGTTCGGTCGCCGGCTGCTCTACGCGCTGCACTACAGGGAAGGCAACTTCGTCCTCTCGGACGTGTTCAACGAGAACTCCAAGGTGCTCTACGTCCGCGACCCGCGCGAGCGGGTGAAGAAGGTCGCCCCGTTCCTGACGCTGGACGGCGACCCGTACCCGGCCGTGGTCGGCGGAAAGATCGTCTGGTTGCTGGACGGCTACACCACCTCGTCGACGTACCCGTACTCTCAGCGCACCGACCTGGCCGTGTCGACCACCGACGCGCTCACCGGCGCAGGTGGCGTGGCCGCGCAGGCCAAGGAGAACATCAACTACATCCGCAACTCGGTGAAGGCGACCGTCGACGCGTACGACGGCACCGTCACGCTGTACAACTTCGACGAGACCGACCCGGTCCTCAAGGCCTGGAACAAGGCGTTCGGCGGCAAACTGATCAAGCCGAAGGCCGAGATCCCGGCCGAGCTGGCCGCACACTTCCGCTACCCCGAGGACCTGTTCAAGGTGCAGCGTGACCTGCTGTCGCGCTTCCACGTGAAGGACCCCAAGGAGTTCAACTCCGGTCAGGACTTCTGGGAGGTACCGGACGACCCGGCGCGGCACGGCACGGCCGCCGCGACGGGCAAGCAGCCGCCGTACTACCTGCTCACCCAGTTCCCCGGGGAAACCGGGGTCAGCTTCCAGCTCACCGCGGCCCTGACGCCCACCAAGCGGCAGAACCTCGCCGCCCTCATGACGGGCCGCTACGTCGACGGCGAGCCGAAACTGGAACTGCTCGAACTGCCCCGGGAAAACCGCATCCCCGGCCCCGGCCAGTCGCAGCAGAACATGGCCAACGACCCGACCACGAGAGAGTCGCTGAACCTGCTACAGGGCACTGGCGGCCAGTCTCAGCTGGTCTACGGCAACCTGCTGTCCCTGCCGTACGGCGGCGGCATGCTCTACGTGCAGCCCGTGTACCTCAAGAGCAACGTGAACAACCCGTACCCGCTGCTCAAGAAGGTACTGGTCAGCTACGGCGACAAGCTCGGCTACGCGGACACCCTCGACCAGGCGCTCGCGCAACTGGTCAAGGGCACGACCACCGCCCCGCCAACGGAGCCGGCCACACCTCCGACGACGCCAACCACACCGACCACCCCGCCGTCGACCCCCACCACGGCGCCAACCACGCCAGCCGCCCCGCCGGCGGCCGGTGACCTGGCGGCGGCCACGGCAAAGGTCCAGGCCGCGATCGAGAAGCTCCGCGCGGCCCAGACGTCGGGCAACTTCGAGGAGTACGGCAAGGCACTCGCCGAGCTGGACGCCGCCATCAAGGAGTTCGAAGCGGCCCAGAAGGCCGCCGGAGGCGGCGGCTGACCCGACCCCTGGTAGATCATGAACCGGGTTGGTACCTATGGGTACCAACCCGGTTCATTGTTCCCGACTGGGTGACGTGGGCCATCCTCTTTGCGGTTCCGGGTGGACATGAGCTAAGGTTTCCAAGGCGACGCGGGGTGGAGCAGCTCGGTAGCTCGCTGGGCTCATAACCCAGAGGTCCTAGGTTCAAATCCTAGCCCCGCTACTAGGGATTACGGCCCCTCAGAGATGATCTGAGGGGCCGTTTTCGTGCCCAGTGAAGCCGGCGCGGGTCCTTACGCGGCTTCCTCGTCCTCCTCCGGCGTCTCTGGTGCGTGCCAGTCCTCGCCGAAGATCGGGTCGGCAATTCGGGTCGCCGCGTCGCGGTCCTTGCCCACTGATCGGTGCGTGTAGATCTGTGCGGTGATGTTCATGTTGGCGTGCCCCAGGTCGGCTGGTAGGAGGAGATCGCCGTGTGAGCGTGACTCATGGGCGGAGTGTTCGTCGCGTACCCCGACGGCAATGCAATCGATTGGTCGATTCGCGGCCCGGTGGCTGGCGTCACGGGATAACAGCTAGTCTTCAGCTGTTTCACAGGATCGGCGACAGTTACCGCCCTTCTCGAGTGACTTTCCATTCTTTGCGAAGATCACAATGTGCGAGTGGAGTGGGCTATTTGGGCAGGTAGTCCGCTTTGTCGATCACGTTGAGTGATCTCCTTGACATTGACTGTGATCATGGTCAATCTCGGCGGCACGCTTTCTTCGCTGAGGTCATGGGGGCTCGGTATGTCACCTGTGGACAGTCGTCGTGGACGTTACGTTGGCGCCGACGTAGCGTTCTTCTTGCTGACAGCTCGTCGGCTGTCGTGGCGGTCGCGCCTCGCGGCCTGCATGAGCGTGGTTGTGTTCGCTTCGATTCTCTACGCGGTCGTGTGGCCAAAACGCGTTGTGGCAGCTCCTGCCTCGGCGCCAAAAGCGGAGTGTCCGGAGGAGCGACCGGATCGCATGGCGGCGTTGACGTCGGCTCGGTTGTGCGGTGGTCGGGTGCGTATCGGCGCGTTGACGTCGGAGACCAGTGAGTCTTACGCGACGGCGGATGGTCAGATCGAGGCGACCATGGCGGCGGGCCCGGTTCGGGTGCGTTCCGAGCAGGGTTGGCTGCCGGTCGACCTGACGCTGGTGCGTCAGGCGGATGGATCAGTGGCAGCTAAGGCGCATCCGCGTGACTTGAAGCTGTCGGGTCCGCAGGCCGGATCGGGTGAACACGAGCTTGCGGCGGTCGGCAGTGGTGACGAGCGTGTGTCGATGTCGTGGACGGGTGAGCTGCCGCAGCCCGTCCTGGAGGGCAGCAAGGCGACGTATGTTGACGCGCTCCCCGGTGTGGATCTCGTTGTGCAGGCGACCCGGACAGGGTTTCAGCAGCTGCTGGTTGTGAAGGCCCGTGCCGCGTTGGCCAAGGTCCGCACCGTGACGTTGCCCGTGACCGCCAAAGCCGCGGCGGACTACACGCGTGACGCCGGCGGTAATGTGGCTTTGAAAGACAAGTCGGGCAAGGTCTTCGCCCGGGTGCCGGCTCCGCAGATGTGGGACTCAAGCCTGGTCGGTGAAGACAAGTTGCGTGACCGGCGCGTGATCGCGACCACCGTGACCGAACGTGCGGCGAAGTCGAACGGCAAGCCTGGCTTTGAGCTGAAGCTCACCCCGGACGCGACCTGGCTGGATGACCCGGCGCGGGTGTTCCCGATCACGATCGATCCCACGATCAACCCCTTGTACACGACGTTCGACACGTACGTGAAGGAGGGCGAGAGCGTCGACCGCGGCGGGGAAAACGACCTTCAGTTGGGTGTGGTCGGCGGCGCGATTACCCGGGCCCTGGTGCGGTGGAACACTGAGGATCTGCGGCTGACGCGGATCACGTCGGCGACGTCGTACTTCTGGAACTGGTGGTCACCGTCCTGTACGGCGAAGTCGTGGGACATGTGGACCACGTCGCAGAACGTGGAGGGCATGGTCTGGAGCACCCAGCCGACCTGGCTGACGAAGGAGTCCTCGTCGACGGGCACGAAGGGGTACAGCTCATCGTGTAACGACGGATGGGTGTCGGTGCCGTCGACCTCGTTCTTCCAAAAGGCGGCCGACAACAACCAGACCCGCGGCTACATGGGTCTGCGCGCAACCAGTGAAACCGACAGCAACTCGTTCAAGCAGTTCCGCTCCCGCAACGCCGCCGACCAGTCCCAGGTGCCCTACTCGGTGGTCACCTACAGCAGCATCCCGTCTATCGGTTCGCGTTCGACGACCCCGTCGACGGCGTGTGTGACCGGCAGCGGTCGGCCGTACATCAATACCGGCACACCGAAGTTGTCCGCGGTCGCTACCGACCCTGAGGGGTCGTCGGTGATGGCGGAGTTCGAGTGGCAGACCACCGGTGGCACCGCGGTCGGGTCCTCCACAACCAGCGCCCAGGCCTCGGGCAAGAAGCACACGGTCACCATCGGTTCGGCGCTGACCAACGGGTCCAGCTACCGGTGGCGGGTGAGGGCCAAGGACACCACGACAACAGGCACGTGGTCGGCGTGGTGCGAGTTCACCATCGACACCACCGCCCCGTCCGCGATGCCAGGGGTGTCATCGACGGACTACGCCGACGGTGTCTGGTCCGGCGCGCAACCGCTGTACACCTATACCACCGAGAGCAAGGCCTACATCCCAGGCACAAGCACTACGGGGGTGACCGGCGACGAAGGACTCCAACAGATCAACCTCGGGTTTACCATGCCGTACTACGGCCGCCCGGTCAGCAGCGTGTGGGTCGAATCGAACGGCCAGGTCCACTTCTCCAGCGTCAGTACGCCGAACTCAACCGTTTGCTACGACGTACCCGACACCACCGCACCTAATGACACCCTCAACGTGTTCTGCGATGACCTGGTTGTCGACGGCTCCGCCAGCGTGCGCACCGCCACGGGCGGCACGGCCCCGAACAGGTACATGGTCATCGACTGGCACAACGTCCTGCGCTTTGGCACAACCAGCGAACGACTTGACGCCGAAGCGATCCTCTACGAAAACGGTGACATCACCGTCAACTACGCCAACCTGTCGAACGCCAATGAACGCGGCGCCTACGCCATGGTCGGACTGGAGAACGCCACCGGCACGCTGGGCACCCAGTACCTGCACCACGAGGCCAAGCTGCTCGACGGCACCGCGATCACATTCCGGCCCGAGACAGACATCTACAGCTACACCACACCGACCGCCACCCAGACGTTCACCAGCGGCTCCACCGTACTGAGCGCCTTGGCCGGCTCCTCCGGCGATGACAAGTACGCCGCCGTCACGCTGCCGTTCAACTTCTCCTTCTACAACCGCGCCTACACCACCGCGTACGTGAACACGAACGGGTTCGTCACCTTCACCAATCCAGGTACCGGCGCTAACGCTCCAGCCTGCACGGACATCCCGTCCAGTTCTGGGCCGAACAACGCCATCAACGTGTTCTGCGACGACCTGATCACCGACGGATCGTCATCCGTTCGATGGGCCGTTCTCGGCACCGCACCCGACCGGCGTGTTGTGATCGAGTGGAACAACGTCTTGCGCTACAACACCAGCGAACGCATCAGCGCCGAAGTGTTCCTGTCCGAGGGCAGCAACGACATCACCCTCGCATACAACGGCATCTCCACCACCTCAAACACGGAGAAGGGCTCCAACGCCACCGTCGGTATCGAGAACCCGTGGTCCAACCAGGCCAGCAAATTCCTCTATCACCAAGCTCTGCTATCCAACAGCACCGTCATCCGCTACCACCCACAACCTCAGGTGCTAATTAACCCCGGCAGCTTTACCTTCACCGCCGGTGGCATCAGCGACGTCGCGTCTTACCAGTACGACCTCGAC
>JAEZGP010000107.1 GCA_023437285.1 Actinomycetes bacterium
CCACGTCGACGCGGGCGTGCGGCATCGCCAGCCCGGCCAGCTCGCCGGTGACCAGGTCGGCGAAGCGCCCGGCGGCCGCCTTCCGCGACGCCGACACCTGCCCGGCCAGCTCGGCCACCTCGGCACCGAGCCTGGCGCGCTCGGCCGCCATCTCCTCCAACTGCTCGTCGGAGGTGTCGAGCAGGCCCAGCCGCTCCTGCGCGCGGGTTGCCCAGGCGATCACGCCGTCGATGTCCTCGGCGTACTTGCGGGTGAGGCCGCGCAGCACCGCCCGGCGCTCGTAGACGGCGGCCAGCCGGTCGGGGTCGGCGTCCAGCCCGTCGAGGTAGCCGCCCAGGTCGGAGGTCAGGTCGGTCACCAGGGTCGACACCTCGTCGAGGCGGGCGGCGTACTCACCCAGCAGCCGGTCGACGCCGGCCTGGCTCTCCAGCGTGCGCCGCGCGGTGCTGAGCAGGCTGCCCGCGTCGGAGGCCTCGTCGCTGTCGTTGCCGCCCAACGCCAGATAGGCCGTCTGCACCGCGGTGCGCAGGCCCTCCGCGTGCTCCAGGCGCTGGGCCTCCTCGCGCAGCGCCTCGTCCTCGCCCGGCTGCGGGTCGACCCGGGTGATCTCGTCGAGGCCCAGCCGCAGTAGGTCGGCCTCCTGGTTGCGCTCGCGGGCGGTGCGCCGGCGCTCGGCCAGCTCGTCGGTGATGCGACACCACGCCGTGTACGCCTGCAGGTAGCTGGCGAGCAGCTTGTCGTGCTCGACGCCGGCGAACCGGTCGAGCGCCGCACGCTGCTCGGCGGGGCGCAGCAGGCGCAGCTGGTCGGACTGGCCGTGCACGGCCAGCACCTGCTCCCCCACGTCCGCCAGCACGGCCACGGGCACCGTACGGCCGCCCACGTGCGCGCGCGAGCGGCCCTCGGCGGTGACGATGCGGGTCAGCAGCAGCGTGCCGTCGTCGTCGGTCTCGGCACCCGCCTCGGCGATGCGCTCGGCCACGGCGCCCGCGACGGCGCCGGCCAGCCGCAGCCGGCCTTCGACCACGGCGCGGCCGGGATCGGCGCGCACCCGCCCAGCGTCGGAACGCCCGCCGAACAGCAGGCCGAGGCCGGCGACAACCATGGTCTTGCCGGCGCCGGTCTCACCGGTGATGACGGTGAATCCGGTGCCCAGGGGCAGGGTGGCGTCGGATATGACGCCGAGGCCCGAGATCCGCAGCTCCTCCAGCACGTTGAGCCCTTTCGCTCGCGAGACGGGCCCGGTCGGGGCCCTGGCTGGCGGTGACCAACAGTAGTAGGCCCGGGTGACAGAACACCACTGGTGTGGATGACGTTAACCGTGTGCGTTCGATCGCCAACCGGCCACGGGCAGGCCGAACTTGGCCACGAGCCGGTCGGTGAACGGCTGGTGGCGCAGCCGGGCCACCTTCACCGGCAGGTGCCCCCGGCGCACGGTGATCTGGCTGCCGGGCGGCACGTCGAACGCGCGCCGCCCGTCGCACCACATCACCCCCGGCGCGGCGTGCGGGTCGACCGTGATCGTGATCGTCGACGACGGTGCGGTCACCACGGCCCGGCTGAACAGGGCGTGCGCGCTGATCGGTACGAGCAGCAGGGCCTCGACCTCGGGCCACACGACGGGCCCGCCGGCCGAGAAGGCGTACGCCGTGGAACCGGTCGGCGTCGCGCACACCACGCCGTCGCACCCGTACCGCGACAGCGGGCGGCCGTCCACGTCCACCCGCAACTCGATCATGCGCTCGCGGGAGCCCTTCTCCACGCTGGCCTCGTTGAGTGCCCAGGACTCCACCATCACCTCGCCCTCATGGGCGATGCACACGTCGACCGTCAGCCGCGAGTCCACCGTGTACTCCCGGGCGATCACGTGCTCGACGACCTTGTCGATGTCGTCGACCTCGGCCTCGGCCAGGAAGCCCACCTTGCCCAGGTTGATGCCGAGCAGCGGCGCCATGGCCGGGCGGGCCAGCTCGGCGGCGCGCAGCAGCGTCCCGTCGCCGCCGAGGGCGAAGACCATCTCGACGCCCTCGGCCGCGTCCGGCCCGGACGCCCCGACGACGCCGGGCAGGTCGACCCCGGCGGCGTCCTCGACCACCACCCGGACCTCGAAGCCGGCGCGGATGAGGTCGGCCGCGACCAGTTGGGCCAGCTCGATGCTGCGCGGCCGTCCCATGTGGATGACCAGCAGGGCCGACCGTTCAGCCATCGGTACCGTCCCCGACTCCCGCCGCGGCCCGCACGGCCGCCGCGTCCACCGGCGCCGCGTCCCGGCGCAGCCACAGGAAGAACTCGACATTCCCCGACGGTCCGGGCAGCGGGCTCGCCACCACCCCGGCCACGCCCAGCCCCAGCCCGGCGGCGACGGCCGCGACGTCGAGGACCGCCTCGGCCCGCAGCGCCGGGTCGCGCACCACGCCGCCCGCCCCGACGCGCTCCTTGCCCACCTCGAACTGCGGCTTGACCATCGGCACCAGGTCGCCGTCCGGCGCCGTGCACGAGACCAGGGCCGCCAGCACCAGCCGCAGCGAGATGAACGACAGGTCCGCGACCGTCAGTGCCACCGGCCCGCCGATCGCCTCGGGGGTCAGCGACCGTACGTTGGTGCGCTCGTGCACACGTACCCGCTCGTCGTTGCGCAGCGACCAGGCCAACTGCCCGTACCCGACATCGACGGCCACCACCTCGGCCGCGCCCTTGCGCAGCAGCACCTCGGTGAACCCGCCCGTCGACGCGCCGGCGTCGAGGCAGCGCCGGCCGGCCACGACGAGCCCGGCCGGCCCGAACGCCGCCAGCGCGCCGAGCAGCTTGTGCGCTCCCCGCGAGACGTACCCGTCTTCGTCGCCCGCCACGACCCGTACCGCGTCGGCGGTGTCGACCATCGCGGCGGGCTTCGTCGCGGTGGTGCCGCGCACCTGCACCAGCCCGGCCGTGACCAGCTGCGCCGCCTGTTCGCGGGAGCGCGCGAGACCGCGCCGGACAAGCTCGGTATCGAGGCGGTTACGTCGGGCCATGATCAATCTCTACCGGACGGGTCCGGCCGTGCTCGCGTCGCGCAGCGGGCCCTGACCGTTGATCTCCTGGCCGATCGAGTCCAGCGTCGCGCGCAGCACGTCGAGCGCCTCGCCCAGCGGCCCGACCTGCCGCGCCGGCTCGGCGTCGGCGACGTCGGCGAGCGCGGCGAGCGCGGCGTCGACATCGTCGTTGCCCGTGGTGAGCGGCAC
>JAEZGP010000335.1 GCA_023437285.1 Actinomycetes bacterium
AGCTCTGCTATCCAACAGCACCGTCATCCGCTACCACCCACAACCTCAGGTGCTAATTAACCCCGGCAGCTTTACCTTCACCGCCGGTGGCATCAGCGACGTCGCGTCTTACCAGTACGACCTCGACTGTCGGCGGCCAGTGAATACTCCTCAAAGGCGGCCATTTAGCGCCCCGCTGGTGGCCAGGGATCTCCCCGTGGACGGCCAGTTATCTCCCCGCCAGTCAAGATCGATTGCTGGTCGGCGAGGGTCGACCGGTGAAGAACGGCAGGGAGATCGTGGAAATCTTGGAGGCGTACGACCTCACGGGTAGTTACCGTGCGGCGGCGGAGTTGGCCGGATGTGATCATCACACGGTTGCCCGGTATGTGAAGTTGCGTGAGGCTGGTCAGAGCCCGCAGAGCCGGGAGCATCGGGTTCGTCCGATCGATGAGTTCCTGGGCAAGATCGAGGAGTTGGTGGCTAGGTCGCAGGGTCGGGTCCGCGCGGATGTGGTCCATCGGCGGATCACCGCGATGGGGTTCACCGGTGGTGAACGCACGACCCGTCGGGCGGTCGCCGAGGTCAAGGCCCGCTTCGCGGCGGGCCGGCGGCGGGTGTTCCGGCCGTGGATCCCCGAGCCCGGATTGTGGTTGCAGTTCGACTGGGGCGAGGGACCGCGCATCGGTGGACGCCGGACGTCGTTGTGGTGCGCGTGGTTGGCGTGGTCACGGTTCCGGATCGTGATCCCGGTCTTCGACAAGACCTTGCCCACGGTGGTGTCCTGTCTGGACGCCACGTTGCGCCGCATCGGCGGGGTGCCCGCCTTCGCGTTGACCGACAACGAGAAGACCATCACGGTCGAGCACGTCGCCGACATCGCGGTGCGCAACCCGGAGATCGTCGCGGTCGCCCGCCATTACGGGATGACAATCCGCACCTGCGTGCCGGCCGACCCGCAGTCCAAGGGCGGGTCGGAGAACACGGTGAAGATCGCCAAGGCGGATCTCGTGCCCACCAGCGCGAACCTGCTGGATGAGTACCGCACGTTCGCCGAACTGGAAGCGGCGTGCCGCACGTTCACCGAAGAGGTCAACGCCCGGGTGCACCGGGAGACCCGCCGGCGCCCCCTCGACGCTCTGGCCGAGGAACGGCAGCGGTTGCATCCATTGCCGGACAAGGCGTTCACCGTCGCGTTCGGCACGACCCGGCGGGTGAACTGGGACGCCACGATCTCGGTGGAAGGGGTCCGCTACTCGGTGCCGCACCAGCTCGTGGACAGTCGGGTCTGGGCCCGTTTCCACGGCGACGAGCTCATCGTCACCGCCGTCGGCGAGGCCGGCCCGACCGAGGTGGCCCGCCATCCACGGGCGGTGCCTGGCCGGCCGTCGATCATGGATGCGCACTACCCGGCCCGGGCCAACCGCGACGGTGACCGCACGCCGCGGGCTCACACCGCCGCCGAGGCCGCGTTCCTCGCCCTCGGGCCGGGTGCGGCGGCGTGGCTCGTCGAGGCGGCCGCGGCCGGCACCCGGGGAGTGCGCCGCAAGATGGCCGAAGCGGTCGCTCTGGCCAAGCTGCACGGGGCCGACGCCACCGACCGGGCGTTGGGCACCGCCGCCCTCGCGGGCCGGTTCGCCGACAACGACCTCATCCGCATCCTTGCCCACCAGAGCACCGGCGGCGACGGAGAGATCACCCGGGCCAGCGAGGCCCACAGCCTGCAACCCGGCACCAGCGCCTGGGCCACCTTCGGCACCACCAACGGGGAGGGCCTGTGATGGCAACCGTGACCCGCACCGTCACCGGCCCCGCCGGCGACCCCCTCGCCGAGGCGATCGAGCTGACCCGACGGCTGAAGCTGCCTCACATCCGCCGGGCCATGGCCGACCTGATCCCCACCGCGAAGGCCCAACGCTGGGACCCCGCCGAAGTCATCCGCGTTCTCCTCGCCGAAGAAGCCGCCGGACGCGACCAGGCCAACCTGCGCACCCGACGCAAGCGGGCCGCGTTCCCGGCCGGGAAGACGTTCGGCGACTGGGACGAGACCGCTTCGTCGATCCCACGCCCGACCCAGGACGCGCTCAAGACCCTGGAATGGGTGCACCGCAAGGAGAACCTGTCGATCTGCGGACCGTCAGGCACCGGCAAGAGCCACTTCTGCGAAGCCCTCGGCCAAGCCGCCGTCGAAGCCGGCATGACCGTTGCCTGGTTCACCATCGAAGACCTCGGGGTGCTGGTCCGGCGTCACCGCGTCGATGACTCCGTCGCCCGCGCGATGGCCCGACTCATCCGCACCGACCTGATCATCATCGACGACATCGGGCTCCTACCCGTGTCCCCGGACGCCGCCGAGGGCTTCTACCGCCTCGTCGACGCCGCCTACGAACGCCGAAGCCTCGCCGTCAGCTCCAACCTGCACCCATCCGGCTTCGACGAGATCATGCCGAAAACCCTGGCCACCGCCACCGTCGACCGGCTCCTGCACCACGCCCACGTCGTCGTCACCCAGGGTGACAGCTTCCGCCTCAACCAAGCCACCACCGGCAAGGGGGTGAGACCCCTAACCTGACCCGAGCACCACCCCACCGCGGGGAAATAACTGGCCGCGGACGGGGAGAAACCGGTGGCCGCCAGCGGGGACAACTACTGGCCGCCTACGGGGAGAACCAACTGACCGTTGACACAACTGTGCTCCCCGCGCATGCGGGGGTGATCCCGAGGTATGCGAGGCGTGGAACGACGCCCGTGCGTGCTCCCCGCGCATGCGGGGGTGATCCGGTCGCCGGCATCGGCCCGGTCCACACCGACCCGTGCTCCCCGCGCATGCGGGGGTGATCCGCAGCCCATGGAGCCGTTGGGCCCGCTACGGATGTGCTCCCCGCGCATGCGGGGGTGATCCTGAGCAGGTCCTGCGCTCGACGCACGCAGGCTTGTGCTCCCCGCGCATGCGGGGGTGATCCGACATGTTGCCGACGTTGGAACTGTTGGCGAACGTGCTCCCCGCGCATGCGGGGGTGATCCGGACCGCAACGCGGTGCTGCGGGACCGGCTCGCGTGCTCCCCGCGCATGCGGGGG
>JAEZGP010000338.1 GCA_023437285.1 Actinomycetes bacterium
AGCTCTGCTATCCAACAGCACCGTCATCCGCTACCACCCACAACCTCAGGTGCTAATTAACCCCGGCAGCTTTACCTTCACCGCCGGTGGCATCAGCGACGTCGCGTCTTACCAGTACGACCTCGACACCAACCCGCCCACCACCACGGTCGCAGCCTCAAGCCTTGGCGGCAGCGCCACCGTCACGATCACCCCGCCCGTTGACGGTGCGCACACGCTCTACGTGCGATCGATCGACCGGGCCGGCAACGTCTCCGCCACAAAGTCCTACCAGCTCAACGTCGGCTACGGCGGCATCCTGTCCCCGCGCGACGGCGACATCTCCGCGGCCAAGACAGAGCTGTCCGTCGCAGGCTCCACCGCCGCGACCGGAGTGACCTTCCAATGGCGGCGCGCAGACACCGACGCATGGGCCACCATCCCCGCCACCGATGTCACCCTCGCCGCCGGCGGCGCAGCGATCACTTGGCCTGTCGCGGCGACAACACCGGGAACGTTCCCGAAGTTGAACTGGGATGTCGAGGCGACTCTCACCGCCATCGACCCACAGTCCATTCCCCGCGATGGACCGCTCGAATTCCGGGCGATCTTTAACACCGGACCAACGTCACCGGTGAAGATCAGCTTCGACCGGGCGCAGGCAGTTGCGGCGAGTTCGGACGTCGGCCCGGGTTCGGTGAATCTACTGACTGGAAATCTCACCATCAGTGACAGCGACGTGTCGGTTGACTCGTACGGCTCTGACCTGACGGTGACTCGGACCTACAACTCCCGGCAATCAACCGCAACCGACTCGGCGAACATGTTCGGGCCCGGCTGGGTGTCATCGGCGATCGTTTCCGAAGCTGAGGCACCGTACACGAACTTGACGGTCCACGGATCCCTCGCCCAGGTTGGCCTTCCCGACGGTGAGACCATCGGGTTCACACAGAAGAACGGAATCGCAACGTCCAATAGGACGTACACACCAGAAATCGGTGCCGAAGACCTTACTCTGTCCTACACCTACAGCAGCGACAGCTACCTGCTGAAGGACACCGACGGCAACATCGTCACGTTCACTCATGTCTCCGGCGCGGCCGCGAACCTGTATAACCCGACGGCCGTGTCAGTTCCCGGCTCCGGACAAACGACCACGATCTCATGGCAGAAGGTGACCGTGGGCGGAGTTGACCTCGTACGGCCTACGCAGATGCTGGCCCCCGTACCGGCGGGAGTCACGTGCACGACCCTTGTACGGGGCTGCCGGGCGTTGAGTTTCACCTACGCGGCGTCCACAACGGCCACGGGCACCGCACCCGGCACGTGGGGCGACTATGCCGGCCGGGTGTCGCAGGTGTCGTTCACCGCGTGGGACCCTGACGCGAGTCCGGCCGCCATGAGCACAGTCGTGCCGGCCCGTTACGAATACGACAGTAACGGTCGCCTGCGCCAGGTGTGGGATCCGCGTCTGGACTGGACGGATACCTCTGTTATGCCACCGGTGAACCGCCACGTCGCCGTGAGCTACGTCTACGACGCCGATGGCATCCTCAACACCATCACCCCAGCTGGGCTTGAACCATGGCAGTTGACCTACACCACCCTGCCATCCGATCCCGGCAAGGGCCGCCTCGCGGCGGTTGCGCGGTCCGCTCTCACCGCGGGCACAGCGGTCACCACCGTGGTGTACAAGGTGCCAACGTCCGGAACCGGTGCCCCCTGGGACCTCTCGGCTTCCCAGACCACCCGATGGGGTCAAGCCGAACAGCCCGTCGACGCCGCAGCGGTCTTCCCGCCCACCCAGGTCCCCGCCGGAGTCAATCAAGCCAGCGGAACGCTGCCCACCGACTACACCCGCGCCAACCTGACATACATGGACGCCAACGGACGTCAGGTCAACACCGTCGACCCAGCCGGAGCGACCACCGCACTTTGGTACGACCGATACGGCAACACCGTGCGCAGCATCACCGCCGGCAACATCCGCCGAGCGCTGGACGCATCCGCGTCCGACGCCGCTGCCGCCGAGGCAGCGATTGCACTTCGGGAATCGACCGTCAACATCTACAACAGCGACGGCACGGAGCTTCGGGGGTCGTTCGGGCCGGAACACGACGTAGTCCTGCCCGATGGCAGTGTGGTGCGTGGCCGCCAGCACACCGTCACCACGTACGACCAAGGCGCCAGCGGCGGGCCGTATCACCTACCCACGACCAGCGTGGTGAGCGTGCAGTACCTCGCGGCGACCGGTGTCCTGGCCGATGCCGACGCCCGGACCACCACGACCGGGTACGACTGGACGCTACGCCAGCCTACGATCTCCACAGTGGACCCTTCCGGGCTCGCCCTGGCCACCCGTACCACCTACGACTCCACGACTGGGCTCACTACGTCGACCACCGCGCCAGCTGGCGGCACGAGTACGAATACCCCAGCCACCCGGCAATACGTCTACTACCGGGCGGGCACCGGATCCGGCTACAGCGAATGCGACAGCCACCCCGAGTGGGCCAACCTCATCTGCCGGACGCAACCCGGCGGCCAGGCGGCCAGCGGCCCCGAACTGCCCATCGCCGTCACCACATACGACATGTTTAACCAAGTGAGAACACTGGTCGAGAAGATTTCAACCGGCACCCTGCGCACCATAACAACCGCCTACGACGACGCAGGACGGGTCTACACCGTCGACGTCGTTGGCGCGTCCGGAACCGGTACCTCGGTACCGACCCGCAGGACGGTGTATGACCCGGCCACCGGCGTGGCCACTCGAACCCAGACCATCTCTAGCGGCAGCGTGACAGCGGAAGTCGTGCGCACATACGACACTCTCGGCCGGATGACCTCCTACACGGACGCAGACAGCAACACCGCGACGACAACGTACGACCTGTCCGGTCGAGTCGCCACCACCGACGATGGCAAGGGCACTCGCACCTACACCTACGACGGCGGTTCCGAGAAACGCGGCCTGGCTACCTCAGTCGTGGACTCTCAAGTGGGGACCTTCTCCTCCGGTATCTATGACGCGGACGGAACGTTAACATCCCAGACATGGCCGAACGGCGTTGGCGTCACCACGACATACGATGAAACTGGTGCCGCAAGCGGACTGACTTACACCATGACGGGATGTGGCCAGGCCGATTGCACCTTGTACGACGAGAGCGTTCAACAGTCCACGCACGGACAGCAACGCAACCACGCCTCGACACTGTCCAGCCAGACCTACACGTACGACAATGCCGGTCGCCTGCTCAATACGACGGAAACAGTGGATGGTCAATGCACAACACGGGTCTACGCCTTCAATCTCGCCAGTGACCGGACTTCTCTTGCAACCTACGCGCCGGCCGCTGACGGTGGTTGTCAGGTCTCGACGGGTACAACTGTCAATGTCTCCTACGATACGGCCGACCGCCTCGCCGGTAATGGCTACGTATACGACTCCCTTGGCCGCACATCTACCGCTCCAGCCAACGCAACCGGCATTCCTGTTGGCGGCGACTTAACTGCCACCTACTACGTTACCGATTACATCAGGTCGCTAAGTCAGGCGGGCCGTACGACCACCTATGACCTCGACGTTCTGAGCAGTCGTGTCCGTAGCTGGACTGATTCGGATGGCTCGACAACGACCTCGCGGACTCACCACTACGCCGATGATTCGGATAGCCCAACGTGGACGGATGAATCCGGTGGGATAGCGTCCCGGGTTGTGCGTAGCCTGGATGGCATGGCAGCAATAACCGCAGCAGATGTCGCCGACAGCGTTATGTGGCAGATAAACAATTTGCATAACGACGTTGTCGGATCCATTGACAATGCCAGCATGCTTCCGAGTTCGTTCGGCGAGAGCACTGAGTATGGTCAGCCCCGAAATGCTGACGAAGTTGGTTCACGTCGGTACGGTTGGCTCGGTGCGGAACAAAGAGCGGCGGATACTCCGTCTGGTGCTATGCTGATGGGCCGCAGGGTCTATCTGCCGGCGACCGGACGATTCTTGTCAACCGATCCAGTTTTTGGCGGCTCAGCAAATAGTTACGACTATTCGAACCAAGATCCGGTAAATATGGTTGACCTTGATGGACAGCGAGCTCGGCGTTCTCCTGGCGCGGGGTCGTGTGGGGCGCTGAGCCTTGTGCGCAAACACGCTTTAGCGAGATCAATGGCGGAGAAGTGCATGAAATTTGTGCGTAACCCAGACCCAGTGTGGATCTACCGCACTCGCAAATGGATGGTGGGTTGTGGGAAGATTTTCCTTGTGGGTGGTGCATCTGCGACGGGAGGAAATCTGATTACGAATATCTTTCGAAATTGGGCAGGCAAGAAGTTGATATCGCTCTATGGTGGTTGGTATGGTCTCGTTGGCAGTCTGCTCTGGGCATGTGTCGGTGCTACTTGGTCTGGAAGCTTAAAGTGGTAGGTCGTTAATGTGGCGATGGCTCGGCCTCTCGAATACCAAATCTAATCGGCCATATCCTTCAAGGTTATTTAGCATTTTCCTAATTGGAATATCGACGAGTCTCGGGATATACTTCCTGCCGCTTTATTGGGGAGTATCTATTGGATTGTTTTCCAGCATGGCGGTGATACTTCTGTTGCATATGGGGCGTGAGCGTAAGGACCGATCGACCGATTAGTAGGTTGGTGGTTGGAGTGCTTTCGGGCATGCAAGGCCACAAGCGCCCCACCTGCGGAAACGCAGTTGGGGCGCTCTCGTTGTGGACGGACGAGTCTGTTGGTCGGTCAGGGGTCACTGCGTGGTCGGGTAGCTCCTTGACAGGTTCCGGAGTGGCGAGCATTGTCCGCGAACGATCTCGCGTTGGCTAAGGGACTGCCGACTAATAACTTGAGCTTTTGCTTGGGCGCTGTCGTTGATGTGGTATGGCCATTGCTGTGGAGATCGAAGAGTCGCTGACGGCGAAGCTGGGAGTGTTGCTGCCGCACCTTGATGCAGGGTCATTGCGTAGTCGGGTAGCTCCTGGTCACGTCGTCGATGAGGTCGTTGGGTCGGCGGTTGGCTCTGCGGGTGGCTCTGGCGATGTTGGGTTCGCCGTTGCTGCGTTGGTATCCGATCGCGGTGTTGCGTAGGACGGCGGCGACGGCGGGTCCGTTGCCGGTACGGGCCTGGTGGGCGTCCTCGCGGAAGGTCACGTCGCGGACCCAGTGCAGCCGGTTCTCGATATGCCACTCCAGCCTGGCCCATTCCTGCAGGTCAGCGGGTTGGGCTTGGTTGGCGGGTAGTGATAGCACGAGATAGGCCGTCTCGCGGGTGGTCCGGCCCGCCACGACGCGGGTACGGGTGATGCGGACTGCCTGCTGGCCGTGGGGGAACGCGATCCCGCCGGGGGTCTGCACGGTCAGGGCCTTCACGGTGCGGGTCTCGTTTCGGCCGTGGCCGGTGTCGCGGCGTTGGTCCCCGATCGGCACCTGCGCCCACGGCAGCCGTTTGAGCTGGGTGAACAAGGTCGGCTGGTTGGCCTTCACCGACACGTACAGGTGCCCGCCGAGACCGGCGACGTGGCGGGCGTGGGCGACCTGCGCGTGCAGCGCGTCCGCGACGATCACCACCCCGGCCAGACTCCCCAACCGGGCGGCGACCTGCTCCAGCAGCGGGGCGAACGCGGGTATCTCGTTCGACTTCGCGGTGATCTGGACCTGGGCCAGGACGATGCCGGTGGCGGTGTCGTAGGCCGACAGCAGGTGCACCTGCCCACCGCCGGGCAGCCGAGCACCCCGCAGGACCTTGCCGTCCACGGCGATGACCCGCCGCGCCGGCCGGTCTGATCGTGGCGGTACCGGTAGCCGACCCGACAGCCAGTCGGTCAGCACCGCCTGCAGCGTCACCGCGTCGATACGCACCAGCAGCCGCCACATCGTGGTCAGCACCGGCACCCGGCCGGTGAACCCCAGCCGTGCCCAGGCCGGCGGGTCCAGATCGGCGGCCCAGTCGCAGATCGCGGCGAACGTGCCCGCGCCGGCCAGCACCGCGCTCACCGCCACCGCGAGCACGCTGGCCAACGGGTAACGGATCCCGCGAGGATCGCGCGGGTCAGGCACCCGGGCCAGCGCCTGCAGCAGTCCGGGCTGTCCGCCGCCGGCCGGTAGCCCCGCACCGCTGGCCGGGTTAGGTGCGTGTTGACGGATCACGTCGATCGGCGATGATGGCATGCGCGGGTGCGGTCCTTCGGGGTGTCATGTTGTCTCAGCAACTCCATGATCACCGATGTGGTCGCACCCGTCTCACATCACCCCACGCACAGCCGAAAACCCCGACATCCCCCCAGGTCAGACGGCCGTCAACCGACTACGCAAAAGCCCTGGGGTGGCGAGGGTGACGGGCATGGGTGACCAGCAGCGGTAGAACGCCAACTCCCCGTCGGTGATGCATCGGCGGATCAGGAGCCAGTGCTGCCCGGTGGTCTCATCGGCAGTACCGCCGCCGCGGTTCCGCCCTGGTCACCACCATCGACGCGCGGGACCCGATCGCCGCGATGACGAGCGCTGCGAGCTGGCTCCCCACGACGAGCATCACCGTCGCGATCCGCTCCAGCCGTACGGTCGACGACAACGCGCTGCTCGCCCTTCCGCTGTAGTCCAGCTGCCGGCCGCAAACCGTCAGGGGCGGACGACCTCCAGCTGGAACTCGTGTACCCAGTTCGCCGGGTTGTCGGGGTCGAACTCGAGGCAGATTTCGCGGGCGTAGCCGACCGGGGTGTAGCCGTTGTCGTCGATCCACCGGGCCAGGATCTGCATGCTGCGCAGTGCCTCGTCCATCGGCCCCCGGTGGACGATCGTGGCGGCGGACTCGATGCCGGGCAGGTCGAGGACGTCGATCGCGCCGTCGCCGGCAGGCGTGTCGGTGGTCACCTCGACGGCCGCGTGCACCCGTACCTCCTGGCCGTCGGCGCCGGGTTCCGGTACGTAGTAGGCGATCGGCGAACCGGTCACCGTCACGCCGGTCTGGTTCAGCCGCCGCCACATCTCCTGGTACAGCGGCCCGATCACCGGCCCGATGTCCGGCGGTTCGTAGCTGGCGGCCACCGCCGAAAGCTCGGCGACGCGCGCTCGCGGGATGCGCTTCAAGACGACGTCCTCGGTGCTCATGTGCCCCTCCTGCTCAATCATGCGCAGCCGCGCCGCAACGCCGGCCAGCCGGGCGGCATCGGCGCTGAGCTGCTCTTCCAGTTGTGCGCGCCGCAGCCGGAGCATGCCGTGCAGCTCCTCGACGGTGACCTTGTCGTCGAGGATGTCGGCGACCTGCGCGAGCGTGAGTCCCAGATCCTTCAGCGCGATGATTCGGTTGAGCCGGCGCAGCTGGTCGGCGCGGTAGTAGCGGTACCCGCTGGCCGGATCCGTCGCGGCGGGCCGCAGCAGGCCGATCGTGTCGTAGTGGCGCAGCATGCGCACCGACACGCGGCCGAGTGCGGCGAAGTCTCCGATGCTGAACACCGCCTCATCCTGCGGCCTGACACGGTGTCAGGGTCAACACCGGGTACGAGCAGGCACCGTCCGGCGCGAGGCGACCCAGTCCGCGCTAGCCGACGGGATCGACACGTACGGCATGGCGCCGCCGTCGGACGTACTGCCGACGACGGCGCCACTGCAGTTCCCACGCTCACCAGGTCGTCAGCGGCCGCCCTGCCGGGCGTTGACGGTGAGGACCCAGCCGATCACGGCCCAGCCGGCGCCGGCGAGCAGGTTGCCGCCGAGCTGCGACAGGATGATCGAGGTCAGCCAGATGAGCGGCAGGCTGATCGCGAGCGTGCGCGGCAGCGTCCCGGCGCGGAACGTGGCCACGGCCAGCAGCACGGAGCCGACCAGCCAGGCCAGGTTGGCCGGCGCGGCGACGGCCGGGAACCACGAGAAGTCCTGATCGTTGAGGTTTGTCGACGTCATGCCGAACGCCAGCAGGCCGGTGCCGACCACCGTGGTGATCCCGCCGATTCTGCCGAGCCGGCCCGATGCCCTGCCCAGCGCGAGGTAGCCGGGCATCCACAGGATCAGCGCCGCGGCGATGAGGGTGAGGATCGCGTGTTCCGAGGCGCCGACTATCGGATTGCCGTCGTCGGTGCGTACCGCCTGCATGGCTCCGGCAACCGCGGACGCCATGCCGCCGGCGATGGCCGCGTAGCCGGCGGCCTTGCCGCCCGCGCGGGCTTCGGTGGCGGTGGGGGCGGTCGTCGTGGTGGTGCTCATCGTGGTGGCTCCTTCCGGGCCGGCACCGTGCCGGCCAACGAAGAAGACCGTACGAGCGGGCGGGGTCCCGGTACGTCGGTCCGCAGACGGGTCCGTACCCCACGGCGGGCGTTCGTTTTCTCCATCGCTCGACTGATCATCATGCGACGCGAGGATGACGTCCGTGCGCCACCGGGCTGGCTAGGGTCGGCTGGTGGATCCGCTGGAGACGATCGCGAGGGTGCCGCGCCGCCCGACGCGCGTCGACGTCGTACTCACGGCTTTGCTCCTTGTGTGGGCCGTGATCGAGGCGCTTGCCGCGTCCGGGCCGGGGCTGTTGTGGCAGCGGGTGGCGTTCGCGGTCTGCGTGACGCTGCCACTGGTGCTGCGCCGGCGGGCCCCCGTCGCCGTGATGGCGGTCCTGATCGGTGTGCTGATGGTCCGGGTCTGGGCGATCCCCGGTCAGGAGGACAGCACGTTCCCGTTCCCCAGCCTGTTGGTGGCGACCTTCTCGGTGGCGTTGCACACCCGCAACCGGGCGGTGGCCGTGGTGGCCGGGATCGCGCCGGTGCTGGCGATGCTGTCGCTGTTCCAGCTCGGTTATCACGAGAGCCCGACGAGCATCGGGCAGATGTTCATCCTCGGGTTCTTCGTGGCCGGCGCCTGGGCGGGCGGTTGGCTGGTCCGGGTGCGCGCCGCCCAGGCGGCCGCGGCGCGCGCCGACTCCGTACGGCTGGCTGAGGAGGCCGTGGCGGCGCGGTGGGAATCCGTCCGCTTGGCGGAGGAGGCGGTGGTGGCCGAACGCGCGCGGATCGCCCGGGAGCTGCACGACGTCGTCGCGCACTCGTTGTCGATCGTGGCGGTGCAGGCCGGCGCGGCGGAGGAGCTGATCGGCCTGGACCCGGACAGTGCGCGTGCGCACATCGCCGCGGCCCGGCGTACGGCCCGCGAGGCGCTGACGGAGATGCGCCACGTGCTGGACGTGCAACGCGAGGGCGAGCCGGTCGCCGCCGTGGCGCTGGCGCCGCAGCCGACCCTGGAGCGGGTCGCCGACCTGGTGGATGACGTGTCGGCGGCCGGCCTGCCGGTGCGGCTGGTCACCGAGGGCACGCGGGGGACCGTGTCGGCCGGGGTCGACCTGGCCGGCTACCGGATCGTGCAGGAGGCGCTGACCAACGTGCGCCGGCACGCCGGGGCCGTCGAGACCACCGTCCGGATCGGCTACGGTGATCACTGGATCGAGCTGGAGATCCGTAACCACGCCGGCCCGGACGGCAACCCCACCGGGGCGCGGACGGCGGGCAGCGGACGCGGGCTGGTGGGCATGCGTGAGCGGGTGCGGCTCTACGGCGGGACGGTCACCGCCGGCCCGGACGGCGACGGTTTCGTCGTGCACGCGCGACTTCCGAGGGAGCCCCAATGATCAACGTACTGGTCGCCGACGATCACGCGTTGATCCGTTCCGGGCTGGCCGGGATGCTGGGCGCCCAACCCGACATCACGATCGTCGGTGAGGTCGCCGACGGCGCCGAGGCGGTGCGCAGCGTCGGCGCGCTGCGACCGGACGTGGTGGTGATGGACATCCGGATGCCGAAGATGGACGGCATCGAGGCCACCCGGCGCATCCGCGCGGCTCCCGACCCGCCCCAGGTCCTCGTCCTCACGACCTTTGACCTGGACGAGTACGTTTACGAGGCGCTGCGCGCGGGGGCCGGCGGGTTCCTGCTCAAGGACGCGCCACCGGGCCAGCTGGCCGAGGCCGTCCGGACGGTCGCGGCGGGGGAGTCGCTGCTGGCCCCGGCGGTCACCAAGCGGCTGATCACCCGGTTCCTGCGGGTGCCGCCGTCGCCGACGGCGGCGCGGGTGGCCGCCGACCGGCTCACCGAACGGGAGCTTGAGGTGCTGCGGCTGGTCGCGCGCGGCCTGAGCAACCAGGAGCTGGCTGAGCACCTGCACCTGTCCGACGCCACCGTGAAGACGCACGTCAGCCGGGTGCTGACGAAGCTGGACCTGCGTGACCGGGTACAGGCGGTCGTGTACGCGTACGAGCACGGGCTCGTCGTACCGGGCGAGGGCGACTGAACCGCCGGGGCACTGAACCGCCGGGGCACTGAGCCGCCGGAACTGGCTAGTTGGCGAAGGTCCGGGCGGCGCACACCAGGGCGGCGATGCCGATGCGCATGGTCGGCTCGATCACCGGGGCGTAGCGCGGCGAGTGGTTGGACGGTATGTCCTTGAGGGCCTTCTTCATGGCGGCCATGTCGGTGGCGCCCTGGAACGGGGCCGGGTCGGCGCCGCCGAGCAGCCAGTAGGCGCATGCGGCGTTGGCCGCCGTCGCGAGCCGGCCCACGTCCTCGCTGCCGGTACCGCTGCCGGGGTCGATGATGTTGGCGGCACCGAACTCCTCCGCGAACGCGGCCCGCAGGCGGGCCACCGCGTCGGGGTCGTTGATGACCGGCGGGAACGACTCGATCTCGGTGATCTCCGGTGCTTGCGGGGCGCCCGAGGTGGTGGCCTCGCCGTCGACGATCCGCTGGATGTCCGCCAGCACCCGCTCGCGTACGGCCGGGTCGAGGGTACGGATGTTCATCAGCATCTCGGCGCTGTCCGGGATGATGTTCTCCTTGGTGCCGGCGTGCATCGCGCCGATGGTGAGCACGGCCGTGTCGGTGCCGGCGATCTCCCGGGAGACCACGGTCTGCAACCGCATCACGGTGGCGGCGGCCATGACCACGGGGTCGATCGAGGCCTCCGGTCGGGAGCCGTGCGATCCCTTGCCGTGCATGACCACCCGCAGCCCGTCGGAGGCCGCGTACGAGGTGCCGGCCCGCAGGCCGATCATCCCGGCCGGCAGGGGCGCGACGTGCTGCCCGGCGACGAAGTCGGGGGTACCCACCCGGTCGTAGAGCCCGTCGTCGATCATCGATTTGGCGCCTGAGCCGAGTTCCTCGGCGGGCTGGAAGACCAGGATCAGCTTGCCGCGCCAGCCGTCGGTGTCGGCGGCGAGTTCCCGCGCGGCGCCCAACAGGCAGGTCACGTGCATGTCGTGGCCGCAGGCGTGCATCACCGGCACTTGCTGGCCGTCCTTGTCGGTGGTCGTGACCGTACTGGCGTACGGCAGGCCGGTCTTCTCGGCGACCGGCAACGCGTCCATGTCGGCTCGCAGGAGCACGGTCGGACCCGACCCGTGGCGCAGCACCCCGGCCACGCCGTTGCCGCCGATGCCGGTGGTCACCTCGTACCCGAGGGGCCGCAGCTTGTCGGCGACGATCCCGGCCGTACGGGTCTCCTGAAGCGACAGTTCGGGATGGGAATGCAGGTCCTTGTAGAGCCCGACCAGTTCGTCGGTCCGGTCGTCGATCGAGGTACTCACCGCTCGCCCCCCGCTCACCATACGTACGCCGTAGTTCTTTCAGGCTAGTGAGTCCGCCCTGGTAGCGGGCGGGAACGAGGCTTTTCGTACGCCCGTTCGGCGTGGGCCGGACGTCAGTTCCGCGTTGCGTTGAGAATCTCCGCGACCCCTATGTTCCCGCGACTGTCGTCAAGGGCTGACGGCGAGCACGATGAACGCCGAGAAGACGACCAGGTGGACGCCGCCCTGCAGCAGGGTCGACCGGCCCGGCACCACCGTGAGGATGCCCACGGCGAACGTGAGCGCCAGCAGGCTCATCTGCGCGGCACCGAGGCCGAGGTGCAGCGGTCCGCCGAGCCAGATCGACGCGATCGCGATGGCCGGGATGGTCAGGCCGATGCTGGCGATGGCGGAGCCGATGGCGAGGTTGATGCTGGTCTGGATCCGATCGCGGCGGGCCGCCCGGGCGGCGGCGATGGTCTCGGGGAGCAGGACCAGCAGCGCGATGACGACACCGACGGCGCTCACGGGCAGGCCGAGCTTGGCGACGCCCTGCTCGATCGCGGGGGAGACGGATTTGGCGTCGCCGACGACGGCGACGAGGGCGACGAACAGCAGCAGGAGGCTGAACGCCGCGGCCTTGGTGGAGGGCGGGGCGGCGTGCTGTTCGTCGGGGTCGGTTTCCGACTGGGGGACCGCGTCGTCCACCGGCGGAAGGAAGTAGTCACGGTGTCGCCACGTCTGCGTCACGACGAACACGCCGTAGAGGGTGAGGGACGCGACGGCCGCGAAGGCGAGCTGGAACGGCGAGAATTCCGGGCCGGGTTCGCTGGTGGTGAAGGTCGGCAGCACGAGGCTGAGCGTCGACAGGGTCGCCACGGTGGCCAGCGCGGCGCCCGAGCCCTCGGGATGGAACACGGCCACCCGTCTGCGCAGCGCTCCGATGAGCAGGGACAGGCCCAGGATGCCGTTACATGTGATCATGACTGCGGCGAACACGGTGTCTCGGGCCAGTGTGGCGGCCTTCGCGCCGCCCGTGGCCATGAGGGTGACGATGAGACCGACCTCGATCACCGTGACGGCAACCGCGAGCACCAACGAGCCGAACGGCTCGCCGACCCGGTGCGCCACCACCTCAGCGTGGTGCACGGCGGCGAGCACGGAGCCGGCGAGCAGCACGGCGACCAGCAGAACGATGGGCCCTGGGAGGGTGCGTCCCCAGACGAGGGCCAGGACCATCACCGCGAGTACGGGCACGACGACGGTCCAGGTCGTAAACATCCGCCATTTAGGTACAGTTACCGACATAACACCATTCTCGGGTAAAACGCCTTGTCAGTTGCGCTGGCGCGGCTTAGCACCAAGCTCGACGACCCGCTGGGCGTGCGTGCGGGCCTCCGCGACGCTGGCCTTGCGGCGCAGCAGTCGGGTGAGGAACCACAACGCCCCACCGAGCACGGTGACGTCGTCGAGGTAGATGGGGTCGGGCAGCACGTCGATGGGAAAGATCGTGTAGATCAACGCGCCCCAGAACACCAGATTTCCCTTGGCGCCCACGGACTGCAGCGTGCGTCGCACGGCGAACAGTCGCATCAGCAGGCGAACGGCCCAGATGAGGGTGACCACGGCGACGACCGCGGCGATCACGCCGACGACGATCCACGCCTCGCGCGACATCGGTCACTCCTTCATGCCAAGCCATGCCCGAACGGTCCCTCACCTCCTACCCGAACGCGACGTGCGTCGAACGCGCCGAAACTTTCGAGTGATCCACTTTAGCGGACGGCCAGGGCATCGGACCGCAGGCGGCGCGGCGGGCATTGATGACATGGACGGTGGTCGCTACGATCACGGAACTCGTTCGCGGCCCGCCAGCCGGGGCTGATCGGGCAGGGAGGCGCCGTGGCGGGTCAGTGGGCGACGACGTGGGCGGCCATGCCGATGCTGACCGAACCCGCCGACCTGCCGCCGCACCCGTACGTGCGCGACGGCGTCGCGTTCGCCGACGCGACCGTCCGCCAGACGGTGCGCGTCTCGCTCGGCGGCCGGCGCGTCCGGCTCCGGCTGACTAACGCGTTCGGTGACCATCCGCTGTCGGTCGCCGCCGTCACCCTGGCCCTGCCGGCGGGCGGCGCGGTCGGGACCCACGCCATCCGGCCGGACACGGTACGGTCCGTGACCTTCCAGGGGCGGCCCTCGGTCGTCGTGGCGGCCGGTGCCCCGGCACTGTCCGACCCGCTCGACATGGACCTGGCGCCCCGGTCGGCGCTGGCCGTCACGGCGTACCTCGCCCGAGGCCAGCCCGCCGGCGCGGTCACGTCGCACCCCGGTTCGCGCACCACGTCGCACGTACGCCAGGGAAATCGCGTCGCCGACGCGGACCTGCGCGGCGCCGCGCGGGTCGACCACTGGTATTTCCTGGGCGGCGTCGAGGTGTGGGCACCGTCGGCGACCGGGGTCGTCGCCCTGCTGGGTGACTCGCTGACCGACGGACGGGGATCGACCACCAACGGCAACGATCGCTGGCCCGACCAACTGCTCGACCGCCTGCCCGCCGACGTCGCCATGATCAATCAGGGCGGCGGCGGCAACCGGGTCCTGCGCGACGGGCTCGGGCCGAGCGCGCTGGCCCGGCTGGACCGCGACATCCTCGCGCAGAGCGGCGTGCGCCGGCTGGTGGTCTTCGAGGGCGTCAACGACATCGGCACGGCGGCGGCCACCGAGGCGGCGCAGAAGCAGGTGGTCGCCGACCTCATCGCGGCGTACGAACAGATCGCGCACCGCTCGCGGGCCCGCGACATCCGCGTGTACGGCGCGACGCTGACCCCGTTCGGGGGCAACGAGGCCTACGACGACCCGGCCGGCCACCGCGAGCACGCCCGGCAGGCGGTGAACCGGTGGATCCGGTCGGGCGGCCCGTTCGAGGCGATCTTCGACTTCGACGCGGCCGTGCGCGACCCCGCCGACCCGCGCCGGCTGCTGGCCGCCTACGACGAGGGCGACCACCTGCACATCAACCCGGCGGGGTACGGCGCGATCGCCGCGTCGGTGCCCGCCGACGCGCTGGCCTGACGACCCTGCCGCGTTAGGGTGGTGGCGTGTTGATCGGATGGGGGCTGCCCGTGTCCGGCGCGTGGGCGACCCCGGCGAACGTCGCCCGCTTCGCCGCGCGCGCCGAGGAGCTGGGCTACGCGTCACTGTGGACGTTCCAGCGGCTCCTCGTCCCGGACAATGAGCGGGTCCTGCCCGTCTACCGGTCGGTGCTCGACCCGCTGATCGCGCTGAGCTTCGCCGCCGCGCACACGACCCGGGCCCGCCTCGGCGTGGCGATCATCAACGCGCCGTTCGTGTCGCCCACGGTCCTGGCCAAGCAGGCCGCGACCCTCGACGTGCTGTCGGCCGGCCGCCTCGACCTCGGGCTCGGCACCGGCTGGTCGCCCGCCGAGTTCGCGGCCACCGGCGCGTCCATGGCCCGCCGGGGCCGCCGCGTCGAGGAGTACGCCGCCGTGCTGCGCACCCTGTGGACCGCCGACGTCGCGGCGTACGACGGCGAGTTCTACACCGTCCCGGCCGCCCGGATGGAGCCCAAACCGGTGCAGCGCCCCGGCCCGCCGCTGCTGTTCGGCGGCTCCGTGCCCGCCGCGCTGCGCCGCGCCGGGCGCCTCGGCGACGGCTGGATCAGCCGCAGCGCCCAGGACCTCTCCGCGATCGCCGCGGACGTCGCCGAGGTGAGGCGTGGCGCGGTCGAGGCCGGCAAGGACCCGTCACGGGTACGGATCGTGTGCCGCGGCGTCATCCGTCCCGGCGAGCGCGGCCCCCGCCTGTCGGGTTCGGTGGACGACATCCGCGCCGACCTCGCGTGGCTCGCCGGGCAGGGCGTCACCGAGGTCTTCCTCGACCTCAACTGGGACCCCCTGGTGGGCAGCCCCGACGCCGACCCGGACGAGGCCGCCGCCCGCGCCGACGGGCTCCTCACCGCCCTCGCCCCCTGACGTCTCCCGGCCGCGTGACATGCCGCCACCGGCGGCGGTGAACGGCCCGGATATCCGTACCGTTCGGCCGTCGCGGCGCGGGCGTCGGGGTGCCACTATGTGCGCAGAACTCACCCCTCAAGGAGCGTCATGGCACGGCGTGAAGACGGCAGCAAGCTGGTGTTGCGCGGCGTACTCATCTCGGTGGTGACCGTCGCGATCCTGGTGCTGCTCGCGGCCTTCCGCACCGCGGTGTTCGACGCCGTGTCGGGTGCCTGGAACTTCGTCGTCGACCGCATCCCGGACGACGGGTCGCAGCGCACGGCCATCCTCGTGTACCTCATCGTCGCCGTCCTCATCGGGATCGTCTTCTCCAAGGCGGGCCACTTCACCGCCTACGGCGTGGCGGTGGGCCTCATTCCGCTGCTGTGGGTGCTGTTCTGGGAGGGCTTCCCGCCGCTGGGCCTCGATCCGGCGTGGACGGACAACCTCGGCGTCGGGCACATCGGGCCCGGCATCGTCGCCACCTGGGCGTTCGTGGCGGTCATCCTCATGACGCTGGTGTTCGTGCCGCTGGAGCTGTGGGAGAAGGCGCGTCGCCGCCGCCGGCGCCTCGGTGGCCGCAACGACGACTGACAGCGCCTAGCCTGGTGGCGTGATCGACGTCGCGCCGGACCACCCGTTCGGCCCCGCGGTGCTGCCGTACGGGATCTTCTCGGTAGGCGGCGGGCCGCGGCGGGGCGGCGTCCGTTACGGCGAGAACGTGCTGGACGCGGCCGCGCGGGCCCGCCGGCTGCGGTGGTCGTACGCGCCGCTGCTGGCCGGCCCGGTCCTGAACCCGTTGATGGCCGCCGGCCCCGACGCGTGGGCGGTCGTGCGCGCCGACCTGCGCGGGTGGCTTTCGGCCGACCCGGACCCCGCGCTGTTCGTTGCGCTGCGCGACGTCGACCTGCACCTGCCCGTCGAGATCGCCGACTACGTCGACTTCTACGCCGCCGAGCAGCACGCGGTCAACGCCGGACGGATCTTCCGGCCGGACGGGCCGGCGCTGCCGGCCAACTGGAAACACCTGCCCCTGGGCTACCACGGGCGGGCCGGCACGGTGGTCGTCTCCGGTACGCCGATCGTCCGCCCGGCCGGGCCGTTCCGCGACCCGGACCCGGTGTTCGGGCCGACGCGGCGCCTCGACTTCGAGGCGGAGGTCGGGTTTCTCGTCGGCGTACCGACCGCGCCGGGGGAGCGGATCGCGGTGGCCGACTTCGACCGGTACGTCTTCGGCGTCGTGCTCGTCAACGACTGGTCGGCCCGCGACATCCAGCGGTGGGAGACCGTCCCGCTCGGACCGTTCCTGGGCAAGTCGTTCGCCACGTCGATGTCGGCGTGGGTGTTGCCGCTGGCCGCGCTGGACCACGCGCGGGTCGCGCCGCCCCCGCGCGACGTGCCCGTCCCGGACTACCTGGCCGACGACGCGCGCGCCGGGTTCGACATCGCGCTGGCCGTGACGCTGGCGGGCCAGGTCATCACGCGGCCGCCGTTCGCCGCCATGTACTGGACGCCGGCCCAGCAGTTGGCGCACCTCACCGTCAACGGCGCGAGCGTGCGCACCGGGGACCTGTTCGCCTCCGGCACGGTCAGCGGCCCCGATCGCGACCAGTGGGGCTCGCTGCTCGAACTCACCTGGAACGGCCGCGATCCACTGTCCTTGCCGGACGGTGAGCCGCGCGGATTCCTGGCCGACGGCGACGAGGTGGTCATCACCGCCACCGCGCCGGGGCCGGTCGGCGGCCGCGTCGGCCTCGGCGAGGTACGCGGGACAGTCCACAGAGCGAGACGGTAATCAATTGGCTTGATTTCCTGGCCGAACGGCCAAACCTCGGTCGACCAGCACTCATCCGGGGCACCGTGGGCGGGCCCGACACCCTACAGTCTGGGGTTCGTCACCTCCGCTTGATCCTGGCAGGAGTAACCCACGGTGGGTATCCCTCTCAACCGCCGCGTCCTCACGTTGACCGCCCTCGTGGCCGCCCCGGTTGTCGCCGCGGCCGCGGGCGTCGCCGTGCTGTTGACGCGCCCCACGCCCGTCGCGTCACTGATCTCGGCGAACACGCCGACGATCCAGGTGGGCGACGACGGACTCGCCCACTACCTGAGCACGCCCGCCGGGCAGCCCATCGCGCCCCCGGCCGACCTGCCGGCCGGCGCGAGCCCTGAGGACGCCGCGCGCGTGCACCTCAAGACCTACGGCGTCGCGTTCGGCGTCACCGACCCCGCCAAGGAGCTCAAGACCGTCCGGTCGTTCGGCCAGGGCGAGGCGAACGTCGTCCGCTTCCAGCAGACCTACGGCGGCCTGCCGGTCATCGGCGGCCAGCTCGCCGTCACCGTCAACAAGGCCGGCGGCCTGCTCGCCATCAACGGCGAGGCGTCCATTATCGACGGTGTCCCCACGAAGGTGACCGTCTCGGCGTCGCAGGCCAGGAAGTACGCGATCGCGTCCACCGCCCGCAAGCTCAAGCTCTCGGCCAGCACGCTGCGGGCCGGCAAGGCGTCGCTGTCGCTCTACGACGCGTCGCTGGTCGGAGCCGACAACCTGCCGGGTGTCCGCCCCGTGTGGCACGTCGACGTGACGTCCCCGAGCCGCCCGGACGTGAACCAGTTCGTCCTGGTCGACGCCGGCAGTGGCCACATCGCGTTGACCTTCTCCCAGGTCCGGCACGCCAGTGACCCGAACCGCACGGTGTGCGACATGAACAACGTGCCGTCGAACGACCCGACGTGCACGGCGGCGAAGACGGTGCGTACCGAGGGACAGGCCGCCTCCGGCATCGCCGACGCGGATCACGCGTACGAGCTGACCGGGGCGATGCACCGGTTCCTGCAGTCCCTGGGCCGCGACGGCATCGACGGCAAGGGCCTGGAACTCATCTCGACCACGCGGTTCTGCCCGCCGACCTCCGTCGAGAACGACGTCTGCCGCTACCCGAACGCGTTCTGGGACGGCACGCAGATGGTCTTCGGCGACGGGTACGCGTCCGCCGACGACGTGGTCGGGCACGAGCTCGGGCACGGCGTGACCCAGTACACGTCCAACCTGCTCTACTACTACCAGTCCGGCGCGATCAACGAGTCCATCTCGGACGTGCTCGGTGAGCTGTTCGACCTGTCGTTCGACGGCGAGTCGCTCGCGACGCCGGCCGCGCCGGAGTCGGCGGCCCCGCCCACCTCGGCCGCTGCCACGACGGAGGCGGAGAAGTCGACGGCGCCGACGAGCGCCCCGGCCACGAGCGCGCCGCCCACCAGCGACGCGCCGACCACCACGACGGTGACCGAAACGCCCGAGCTCGAGACTGCGTCGCCGGCCACGCCGGAGCCGGCGGCCCCGGAGTCGGCGGCCCCGGAGGCGGCCACGCCGCCCACGAGCGAGGCGCCGGCGACCACGTCCGCCCCGCAGACCTCGGCGACGGCGACGTCCGCGCCGGTCACGAGCGGGGCGGCCGCGACGACCGGAACGCCGGCGAAGGAGGTCCGGCCGGGCGGCAAGGGCCTGGTGCCCGGTGCCGACGGCGCGGACATGCGCTGGCTGCTCGGCGAGGACCTGCCGATCGACCCCGACTACCCGCAGCCCGCGGGCACGGGCGGCGCGATCCGCAACATGAAGAACCCGCCCATGTTCGAGCAACCCGACTCCATGGCGAGCAGCCTGTGGAACCCGCACTGGCTCGACGCCGGCGGCGTGCACTTCAACAGCGGCGTGGGCAACAAGGCCGCGTACCTGATGACCGACGGTGACACCTTCAACGGGGTCAAGGTCGCCGGCATCAAGGACCTGACCAAGGTCGGCAGGATCTGGTTGGGGGCCGAGCAGCTGCTCACCTCGGGCGCCGACTACGGCGACCTGGCGTACGCGCTGCAGCAGTCCTGCGCGAACCTCGGCTACACGACGGAGTGCGAGTCGGTCAGCGCCGCCGTGGCGGCCGTGAAGATGACCGCCAAGCCGACGGCGGAGGCCAGCATCAAGCAGGCCAGCGTCTGCCCGGCCGGCAAGGGCCCCAAGAACCTCCTGCTGGAGAAGTTCTCCAGCACATCGGCCTGGACCCTGTCGTCCAACGCCCGCCTCGACGGCAGCGCCAAGCCGAGCACGGTCGCGGGCAACGCCCTGTTGCTGGAGGCGCCGTACCCGGACCCCACGGCGAAGACGATCAGCGCTTCGCTCAAGTCGAGTATCACGCTGCCCAGCTCCGGCACCGTGTACGTGCGGTTCGACCACCTCGCCGCGCTCGACTGGATCGGCCCGGATATCGATCCGGACTTCCCCAACGGCATCGGTTACGACGGCGGCTACCTCGGGATCACCACGAGCACCGCGTCGAGCCCGTCCTACAGCACGCCGAGCGGCACCTGGACGAACGGGCCCGCGCTGCCGATCTACAACCCTTCGACGGGCGGGACGTCGACCGGCTTCGGCGGCGACAGCCGTGGGTGGACCTCGTCCCGGATCGCCCTCGCCAGCAAGTACAACGGCACCAAGATCAAGTTGCAGTTCCGGGTGAAGACCGATGGGGCGGACCCGTTCAGCGCCGGGTACGGCTGGTGGCTGGACAACGTGCGGGTCTACACCTGCTCGGCGAAGAACCCGGTGCACTCGGACTACAACGGTGACGGTGTCGCCGATGTGGCGATCGGCTCGCCGGACCGCGACCTGGGCGGGCTGGAAGACGCGGGTGCGGTGACCGTCAGTTACGGCAGCACCAGTTCGGGGCTCACCACGAGCGGCGCGCGGGTGCTGACGGCCGGCACCGGCGCGTCCGGCGCGGTCCCGGTGACGAACCAGCAGTTCGGTTCCTCGGTGGTCAGCGCCGACTTCAACGGCGACGGGTTCGCCGACCTGGCCGTGGGGGCCGCCGCCAAGGGCGCCACCTCCGGCAAGGTCACCGTGTTCTACGGCTCGTCCGAGGGCATCACCGCCCGCGGCGCGAAGGTGTTCGCGAGCAACACGTTCGCGACCGCGTCGAGCGGATTCGGCAAGGCGCTCGCGGCCGGGGACGTGAACAAGGACGGGTACGCCGACCTCGCCATCGGCGTGGAGGGCTTCGACTCGGCCAAGGGTGGCGTCGGGCTGTTGCGTGGCGCCTCGGGTGGGCTCACCACGACCAACAAGCAGTGGTTCACCCAGGACTCGTCCGGCGTGCCCGGTGCCGGCGAGGCGGGCGACCGCTTCGGCAACGCGGTGGCCTTCGGCGACTTCAACAAGGACGGGTACGCCGACCTCGCCGTGGGCGTCTACCACGAGGCCGTCGGATCGCTGGCCAGGGCCGGCGCGATCGTCGTGCTGCTGGGCAAGTCCAGCGGCCTGACCGGCAGCGGCGCCAAGGGCTTCTCGCAGGACAGCGCCGGCGTGACCGGCACGGCCGAGAAGGACGACCTGTTCGGAGCGGCGCTCGCGGTGGGCGACTTCAACAAGGACGGGTACGCCGATCTCGCGGTCGGCGCACCCGGTGAGGCGATCACGAACACCGGTTCCGGGGCCGGACTGGTCACGATCCTCAAGGGGTCGTCCGGCGGCATCACGGGTTCGGGGTCGGTGGCCTTCACCCAGAACACGGCCGGCGTTCCAGGGACCGGCGAGACCGGCGACCTGTTCGGCGCGGCGCTGGCGGTCGGCGACCTCAACGGCGACGGGTACCTCGACCTGGCCATCGGCGCGCCGGGCGAGGCGATCGGCGCGCTGGCCGGCGCCGGGACCGTGGCCGTCCTCAAGGGACGCTCGGGCGGCCTGTCCGGCTCCGGCGCGGTGGCTATCGACCAGTCGACGCCGACGGGCGGCGCCGAGAAGGACGACCAGTTCGGCGCGGCCCTGCGGATCGTCAAAATCAAGTCCGGTACGGGCGCCAACCTGCTGGTCGGCGTCCCCGGCGAGGACGACGGCAAGGGCGCGGTCGTGCTCTACCCGGCCGGTCCGACGACCACGGGCCCGCAGGTCGTGACGAACAGCCAGTTCGACGGCAAGGGCCAGGCGGGCACCCTGTTCGGGGCGGCCATCAGCTGATCCGGCGACGGCACGCGAGGGGCCCCGGTCGACACGGCCGGGGCCCCTCGCCGTCGCCGGGAAGTGGACCTGGTGTGGCAGGGTCGGCACGTGAGCGATGAAGGGCCGCTGCGCGGCCTGCGCGTGGTGGAGCTGGGCGGCATCGGACCGGCCCCGTTCTGCGGCATGCTGCTGGGCGACCTGGGCGCCGACGTGATCCGGAT
>JAEZGP010000392.1 GCA_023437285.1 Actinomycetes bacterium
CACGGGCGGCACGCGGCCCGCGCGCAGCGCCGGCACCAGGGCCGCGAGCACGGTGACGCCGACGCCGACGCCGAGCGTGGCGATGATCACGTACGGGCGTACGAGGACGCCGGAGACCGGCAGGCTCGTGCTGGCCAGCGCCTCTAGCGCCCTGGTGAGCAGGTAGCCGACCCCGGCGCCGAGGACGAGCCCGATCAGCGAGGCGACCAGTCCCAGCAGCGCGGCCTCGGCGAGCACTCCGCGCAGCACCTGGCCGCGCGCGGCCCCGAACGCCCGGTAGAGGGCCAGCTCCCGGGTGCGCTGCGCGACCAGCATGGCGAACGTGTTGAAGATCAGAAATGTACCGGTGAACAGCCCGATGAACGCGAAGACGGCCAGCCCGTTCTTGAGGATGTCGACGAACCCCGCCGTCGCGTTGGCCTGCGCCTTGGCCGCCTCGTCGGCCGTCTTCACCGAGTACCCCGGGCCGAGCGCGGCGGCGATCGCGTCGCGCAGGTCGCTCGGCGTCACCCCGGCCGCGCCGGCGACGTCGACCTGCGTGAACTCGCCCGGGGCGTCGATCATGAGCCGCTGCGCGGTGGGCAGCGTGAACGCCACGTTCGTCTCGCCGCCGAGGCTGTCGCGGTCACCCCGGTACCCGAAGATGCCCACCACCTGGAACGTCTCGGGCTCCGAACGTAGCGTCAGCACCTTGACGGTGCCGCCGACCCGCAGGTCGGCCGCCTTGGCGAGGGTCGCGTTGACCGCCACCTCGTCGGCTCGCGTCGGCGCCCGCCCCTCGCGGAGCACGACGAACCCGCTGCCGTCGTCGGCCCAGCTGCTGCCGTAGCGGGGCGGGCCGGTGCTCGGCACGACCTTGCCGTCGGGGCCGATGACCCGGGCGCCGTCGACGAGAACCAGGCCGGTCGCCCGGGCCCCGCCCGGTACGGCCCGGATTTTGGCCAGCGCGGCCGGGTCGACGAACGCGGTCGGCGTACTGCCCCCGGGCTGGCCGCCCGGCGCCTCGCTGACGGCGGTGACCTGGACGTCGAGGCCCTCCTGGGTGGTGGCGAACAGGTTCTCGAAGCCCTTGGCGATCGTGTCGCCGCCGACGAAGGCGCCCGACATGAACATGGTGCCGAGCACCACGGCCAGCGCCGACAACATCAGCCGCAGCTTGTGCGTCAGCAGGCCGCGCAGCATCGCCCGGAACACGGCGGCCTCACCCCGGTTCCGGAGGCCGGCGCGGCTCGTCGGGCCGGCCCCGCTGGGCGTCGAGGCCGCGCATGGTGTCGAGCACCAGGTCGGCCGTCGGGTCGGTGACCTCCTCGACGATCTCGCCGTCCACCAGGAACACGACCCGGTCGGCGTACGAGGCGGCGTTCGGATCGTGGGTGACGATGATGATCGTCTGCCCGAACTGGCGGACCGAGGTGCGCAGGAACCCCAGCACCTCCGCCCCGGAGCGGGAGTCGAGGTTGCCGGTCGGCTCGTCGCCGAAGATGACCTGCGGCCGCGACACGAGCGCGCGGGCACACGCGACGCGCTGCTGCTGGCCGCCCGACAGTTGCGACGGGCGGTGACTGAGCCGGTCGCGCAGCTCGACGGTGGCGATGACCGTGTCGAACCACGCCCGGTCGGGTTTGCGGCCGGCGATGGCGAGCGGCAGCAGGATGTTCTCCTCGGCCGTGAGCGTGGGCAGCAGGTTGAACTGCTGGAAGATGAAGCCGACGCGGTCGCGGCGGACCTTGGTCAGGCCGGCGTCGTTGAGGTTGGTCAGCAGGGTGTCGCCGATGCGGACCTCGCCGCGGTCGACCGTGTCGAGGCCGGCCAGGCAGTGCATCAGGGTCGATTTGCCCGACCCGGACGGGCCCATGATCGCGGTGAACCGTTCCCACCCGAACTCGACGCTGATCCCGCGCAGCGCCACCACCTGCGCCTCGCCCGTGCCGTAGACCTTCCACACGTCGCGCGCGGAGGCCGCGTTACCCGTCACAGACAACAAGCTATCGGTCACCCGTGTCATAACCGTCATATATCGGTGAATCGGCCTGCCGACCGCGTCACATCGGCGGGCCGGTCGTGAGGCCCTCTCGGCACAATGGCGCCGTGACGTCTCCCCGCCCGGCCGCCGTCCTGTTCGACATGGACGGCACCCTCATCGACAGCGAACGCCTGTGGGGCATCGCCCTGGGCGAACTCGCCCGGCAGTACGGCGGGCGCCTGTCCGACGAGGCCCGCCTCGCCATGATCGGCACCAGCGAGGCGGAGACGTTCCGCCTGCTGCACGAGGACCTCGGCCAGCCGTGGCGCGACCCGCGCGCCGGGTCCCGCTGGGTCGCCACCCGCATCGGCGAGCTGTTCGCCAACGAGCTGACCTGGCAGCCGGGCGCCCGCGAACTGCTCACCGAGGTCCGCGCGGCCGGCGTACCCACCGCGCTGGTGACCTCGACCGGTCGCCGGCTCGTCGACGTGGCGCTGCGTACCCTCGACCCGACCAACTTCGACGTCGTCGTCACCGCCGACGATGTGAGCGCGCGCAAGCCCGATCCGATGCCGTACCTGACGGCCGCCGCCGCGCTGGGCGTCGACCCGGCCGGGTGCGTCGCCGTGGAGGACTCGCCGGTCGGTGTCGCGTCCGCGCTCGCCGCGGGCTGCACGGTGGTGGCCGTACCCCAGGAGGTCGCGGTGACCGCGACCGGGCAGCGGCTGCACCTGCGCGACGGCCTCGTCGGCGTCACCCTGGCCACCCTGCACGACCTCGCGGCCGGCGTCGTCCCGCGCGACGGCTCCGTCGACCGGGTCGGGGACCGGGCCGGGGACCATTCGGCCGGGGACTATTCGTCGGTGGGCACCACGATGTCGGCGACCGGCACCACCGGCAGCGCCTCGGGGAAGGGCGGGGGAGTGCCGCCGTAGGCCGGGCAGCGCGACTGGTGCGCGCACCAGTCGCACAGCCGGCTCGGCTTGGGCCGGAAGTCGCGCTCGGCGGTGGCCCGCTCGATCGCCCGCCACAGCGCGACGAGGGTGCGCTCGAAGCGGGCCAGTTCGTCGGCGTCGGGCGCGTAGTCGAGGATCTCGGCGTCCTTGAGGTAGATCAACCGCAGCGCGCGCGGCACCACCCCGCGCGTGCGCAGCAGCACCAGCGCGTAGAACTTCAGCTGGAACAGCGCGCGGGCCTCGAACGCCTCGCGCGGCGCGCCGCCCGTCTTGTAGTCGACCACCCGCAGGTCGCCGCCCGGCGAGACATCGAGGCGGTCGATGTAGCCCCGGATGCGCAGCCCGGTGTCGAGCATGCCCTCGACCAGGCACTCGCGCTCGCCGGGCTCCAGGCGGCGCGGATCCTCCACCGTGAAGTAGCCGTCGAGCAGGGCGGCGGTCGAGTCGAGGAACTCGGCCTCGCCGGGCTGTCCGTCGACGAACAGATCGCCCAGCTCCGGGCGTTCCTCGCGCAGCCGCTGCCACTGGGGGGCCACCAGATCGCCGGCCTGCCCCCGGGTGCGCTCGGCCGCCGGCAGGTCGAACAGCTTCTCCAACACGGCGTGCACGAGGGTGCCGCGGGCCTGGTCGGCGGTGGGCTGCTCGGGAATGCGGTCGATGGTGCGGAACCGGTAGAGCAGCGGGCAGGTCTTGAAGTCGGCCGCGCGCGACGGGGACAGCGATGGCTGGGGCGAAGGTGCGGGGGAGGCGTCGACCGACATGCGTTGAGGCTAAGCCACCGGTACGACACGGCCGCCGCGACCGCGCGCCGGGCGTGGCCGCATAGAGTCATTGAACATGAACGAGCGAAGCGGGCTGCGGCTGATCACGGTGGCGGGGGTCCCCGTGTACCTCAACGCGACCTGGTTGCTGCTCGCGGGGCTGCTCATCCTCATGTACGGGCAGCTGCCCAGCGCCGCCGGGGCGGGCGCCGGCGCGTACGTGATGGGCGGCGCGTTCGTGCTGTGCCTGCTGCTGTCGGTGTTCCTGCACGAACTCGGGCACGCGCTGACCGCCCGCCGCTTCCGCATCGAGGTGCACGCGATCACCCTGGACCTGTTCGGCGGCTACACCGAGATGGACGCGCGCAGCCCGAGCGCCCGCGCGGACCTGCTCGTCTCGCTGGCCGGGCCGGTGGTCTCCGCGGTGCTCGGCTTCGGCGCCGTCGCCGCCGCGATCATCCAGCCGGGCTCGGGCCTGATCCGGGAACTGACCTGGCAGGTCGCGATCAGCAACCTGCTGGTGGCCGCGTTCAACGCGCTGCCCGGCATGCCGCTGGACGGCGGCCGCATCCTGCGCGCCGTGATCTGGGCGATCACGGGCGACCCGAACAAGGGCAGCCGGATCGCCGGCTGGTGCGGCGTCGTCGTCGCGGCCGCGTCCGTCGGGGCGGGCGTGGCGGCGTACGCGGCCGGCTGGGTGGGACTGGTCGGGCTGGCGTTCACCATCATGATCGCGGTGGTCCTGTGGCGGGGGGCGTGGGCCTCGATCCGCCAGGGCCAGGTGGCTGCCCGGCTGGCCGACCTGCCCCTGAGCTCCCTGGTGACGCCGCTGGTGGCCGTACCGGCGGGCACCCCGCTCGCGGAGGCGCAACGGCGCGCCGGGGGCGCCGCGCTGGGCGTGACGGACGGCGAGGGCCGCCTGGTCGCGCTGGTCCACGAGGAGGCGGCCGCGGCGGTGCCCGTCGAGCGGCGGCCCTGGGTGGGCGTCGAGTCGGTCGCCCGTACGCTGGACCCGGACCGTACGCTCGCCATGGAACTATCCGGGGAGGACCTGCTGCGGGCCGTGCGGACGAACCCGGCCCCGGTCTACCTCGTACTCTCCGATGGCGCGGCGGCCGGCGTGCTGCGCACCGCAGACCTGGCCCGGGCGTTGACCACGGCCCGGCCCCGACCCTGAATGAGGAAGACCGCACGGTGACCCGATCCACCACCTTCGTCCCGGGCGACCGGGTGCAGTTGACCGACCCCAAGGGCCGCATGCACACGATCGTGCTCGAGCCCGGCAGGCAGTTCCACACCCACCGGGGGATCCTCGCGCACGACGACCTCATCGGCCTGCCGGACGGCAGCGTGGTGACGTCCACCGGCGGTACGGCGTACCTGGCGCTGCGGCCGCTGCTGGCCGACTACGTGTTGTCGATGCCGCGCGGCGCGCAGGTCATCTACCCCAAGGACGCGGCCCAGATCGTGGCCATGGGTGACGTGTTCCCCGGCGCGAAGGTGCTGGAGGCCGGCGCGGGCTCCGGCGCGCTGAGCTGCTCGCTGCTGCGCGCGATCGGCGAGGGCGGCGAGCTGCATTCCTGGGAGGTGCGCCCGGACTTCGCCGAGATCGCCCGGCGCAACGTGGAGGCCTTCTTCGGCAAGGTGCCCGGCACGTGGCAGCTGTCGGTCGGCGACGTGAACGAGTGTCGCGAGACCGGCTTCGACCGCATCATCCTGGACATGCTGGCCCCCTGGGAGTGCCTGGACCTGGTCGACCGGGCCCTGGTGCCGGGCGGCGTGTTCATCGCGTACGTCGCGACGACGCCGCAGCTGTCGGAGACCGTGGAGGCGTTGCGCGAGCGCGGCGGCTACACCGAGCCCCGGGCCTGGGAGTCGCTGGTGCGCGACTGGCACGCCGATGGGCTCGCGGTGCGGCCTGACCATCGGATGATCGCGCATACCGCGTTTCTGATCAGTGCCCGTAAGCTGGCCCCCGGGGTGATCGCTCCGCCCAGACGGCGAAAGCCCAGCAAGGGCGCGCAGGCTTATGCTCTGCGTAAGCGCGGCACCACCGCGCCGCAACCCACCGCGTCGGAAGGCCCGGAGGAGATAGCACGGTGAACCGGCCGGCGTACGGCAACGATCTGCCCGCGGTGTTTCCCGACTGGTCGCCCTACCCCGACCTGGACTCCGCCGCGCGCGCCTACCTGCGCGATCCCGACGTGGCGCTGGAGGCGCTCGACGGGGTGCTGTCGGGCGGGTCGGTGCTCGGTTTCACGCTGGAACGCTTCGTGAACGAGGTCAACGGCGTCTGGCAGGAGGTGGCCGTCTGCGACGGCACCCGCCTGGTGCTGTGGCACGGCGAGGACATGGCGCCCACGGACGGTCCGGCCGGCGCCATGACGTCGTCGATCCGGGTGGTGCCGCTGTCGGCGGTGACCGAGGTCGGGTGCCGGCGCCGCCTGCTGCGCGGCACAGACGGCCAGGTGCGCGTGGACGGCGTGGATGTCTACCTGTTGCTCAGCTCACTGGACGAGGCGGCCGCGGGCTCGGGCCGCGAGGAGACCGGGGTGCGTCACGACGCGCTGCGCTTCGGCAAGACGATGGACGACGGCGGCGCGGGGCAAATCGCCCGTCTTGAGGAGTTTGCGCGACTTGTCGGATCTTTGGTAGGCCGCCCAATCTGACGTTCAGTCGGCGTTCGGCCCGGCCACGGCCGCCCCGTCGGCCGCCCGCTGCACGTGGATGCACTCCCCGGGGCACTCCTTGGCCGCGTCGATGATCTCCAGACGCAGATTCTCGGGTACGTCCACCTGGCTACCGGGGGAAGTGAGCAGCTCACCGTCGGTGTCCTTGACGTACGCCAGGCCGTCGATGTCGAACTCGAACACCTCCGGGGCATACTGCACGCACAGCCCGTCGCCGGTGCACAGGTCCTGGTCGACCCAGACACGCAGAGGTTCCGTCGTCACGTTCTCGACGGTACCCCACCGCGATAACGACCTTGCGACAGCCGCCTTGGGTGAGGACGCTGGGAGGTCAAACCGGTTAGTGTTTATGGCACGAGAGCAGGACGCGGCTCCCGCCGCGTCAGGCAGTACCCCCCGGGGAGGTGGGACGTGGCACGCAGTGAGGACGCGGATGCTCGCGCCGAACGCTGGGAGCGGGAGGCCCACGATCTCGCCACCCAGGTCGCGTTCCTCCAGGAGGAACTCGCCCTGGTGAGGCGGAAGCTGACCGAGAGCCCGCGGCATGTCCGGCAGCTGGAGGAGCGGCTCGCCGCGACGCAGGCCCAGCTGGCGCGCGCGACGGAGAACAATGAACGGCTCGTGGCCACGCTCAAGGAGGCGCGGGCCCAGATCGTCACGCTCAAGGAGGAGGTCGACCGCCTGGCACAGCCGCCGAGCGGCTACGGCGTCTTCCTCGGTCGCTACCCCGACGGCACGGTGGACGTGTTCACCGGCGGTCGGAAGCTGCGGGTGGCGGTGTCGCCGGCCATCGAGGTCGAGGACCTGCGCCGCGGCCAGGAGGTTCTGCTCAACGACGCGCTCAACATCGTTGACGCGCTCGGGTTCGAGCGGGCCGGCGAGGTGGTGATGCTCAAGGAGGTCATGGAGAACGCCGAGACCGGCGTCCTGGACCGTGCCCTGGTCATCTCCCACGCCGACGAGGAGCGGGTGGTGCACCTGGCCGACACGCTCAACGCGGGGGCGCTGCGCGCCGGCGATTCGCTGCTGATCGAGCCGCGCAGCGCGTACGCCTACGAGCGCATCCCGAAGAGCGAGGTCGAGGAGCTGGTCCTGGAGGAGGTGCCCGACGTCGACTACACCGACATCGGTGGCCTGCACTCCCAGATCGAGCAGATCCGCGACGCGGTCGAGCTGCCGTTCCTGCACGCCGAGCTGTTCCGCGAGCACCAGTTGCGGCCGCCGAAGGGCGTGCTGCTCTACGGCCCGCCCGGCTGCGGCAAGACGCTCATCGCCAAGGCCGTGGCCAACTCGCTGGCCAAGAAGATCGCCGACAAGCGCGGCGAGGAGAAGAAGACCAGCTACTTCCTCAACATCAAGGGTCCGGAGCTGCTCAACAAGTACGTCGGTGAGACCGAGCGGCACATCCGGCTGATCTTCCAGCGGGCCCGCGAGAAGGCCAGCGAGGGCACGCCGGTCATCGTGTTCTTCGACGAGATGGACTCGATCTTCCGTACCCGCGGCTCGGGCGTGTCCTCCGACGTGGAGAACACGATCGTGCCGCAGCTGCTCAGCGAGATCGACGGCGTGGAGGGGCTGGAGAACGTCATCGTGATCGGCGCCTCCAACCGGGAGGACATGATCGACCCGGCGATCCTGCGGCCGGGCCGCCTCGACGTCAAGATCAAGATTGAGCGGCCGGACGCCGAGGCCGCGAAGGACATCTTCAGCAAGTACATCCTGACCGGGCTGCCGCTGCACCCCGACGACCTGGCCGAGCACGGCGGGTCGGCGGACGCCTGCGTGCAGGCGATGATCCAGGCCGTGGTCCTGCGGATGTACTCCGAGACCGAGGAGAACCGCTTCCTCGAGGTCACCTACGCCAACGGCGACAAGGAGGTCCTGTACTTCAAGGACTTCAACTCCGGCGCCATGGTGCAGAACATCGTCGACCGCGGCAAGAAGATGGCGATCAAGGAGTTCCTCTCCACCGGTCGCAAGGGCCTGCGCCTGCAGCACCTGCTGGACGCGTGCGTCGACGAGTTCCGCGAGAACGAGGACCTGCCCAACACCACCAACCCCGACGACTGGGCGCGCATCTCCGGCAAGAAGGGCGAGCGGATCGTCTACATCCGCACGCTCGTCTCCGGCGGCAAGGGCGCCGAGGCCGGCCGTTCGATCGACACGGTCAGCAACACCGGCCAGTACCTGTAACGGTTGTCGACCGTGGGCCCCGGCGGCCCCCACGGCCTTTTCACCCGAGCGCGAACGCGGCCGGGCGGCGGTACGGGTGCGGTCCGGGCAGGGCGGTCGACGGAGGGCCGGTCACCGTCAGCCGGCCACCCGCCGCCTGGTGATGCGTCTACGCTCGAAGCATCAGCCCCAGCGACAGGAGCCCTCCCAGTGAGCGTACGACGGATCATGGGCAGCGAGGTCGAGTACGGCGTGTCCGTGCCGGGCCAGCCCGCGGCCAACCCGATGGTGACCTCCTCCCAGGTGGTCAACGCCTACGGCGCCCGTCCCGAGCTGACCCGTGGCGGCCGCGCGCGCTGGGACTACGAGGAGGAGTCGCCGCTGCGTGACGCGCGGGGCTTCACGTACTCCGGCTCCCTGTACGACCCGGCGGAGGCCCTCGCCGACGAGGACCTGGGCCTGGCCAACGTCATCCTGACCAACGGTGCCCGGCTCTACGTTGACCACGCCCACCCGGAGTACTCGACGCCCGAGGTGACCAACCCACGTGACCTGGTGCTGTGGGACAAGGCGGGGGAGCGGGTGATGGCCGAGGCGGCCCGCCGGGCGGCGACGGTGCCCACCGTCGGGCAGATCCACCTGTACAAGAACAACACCGACAACAAGGGCGCGAGCTACGGTGCGCACGAGAACTACCTCATGGCCCGCCAGACCCCGTTCGCCGACATCGTCACGCACCTGACCCCGTTCTTCGTGACCCGACAGATCGTCTGCGGGGCGGGCCGGGTCGGCATCGGGCAGGACGGCTCGCAGGCCGGCTTCCAGATCTCGCAGCGGGCGGACTTCTTCGAGGTCGAGGTGGGCCTGGAGACCACCCTCAAGCGGCCCATCATCAACACCCGGGACGAGCCGCACGCCGACGCCGACAAGTACCGGCGGCTGCACGTCATCATCGGCGACGCGAACCTCTCGGAGATCTCCACCTACCTCAAGGCTGGCACCACCTCGCTGGTCCTCGCGATGATCGAGGCCAAGGTGCTCACCCCGGACCTGGGCATCGCCGACCCCGTCGGCGAGCTCAAGGCCGTCAGTCACGACCCGACCCTGACCCACCTCATGCGGCTGCGCGACGGGCGCCGGCTCACCGCGCTCGACCTGCAATGGGCATACCTGGAGCGGGCACGCGCCTTTGTGGACGCCAACGGCACCGACGACATCACCGAGGACGTCCTGGCCCGCTGGGAGAGCGTGCTCGACCGGCTCGGCCGCGACCCCATGCTGTGCGCGGGCGAGCTCGACTGGGTGGCCAAGCTGCGGCTGCTGGAGGGCTACCGGGAGCGGGAGGACCTCACCTGGGGCTCGCCCAAGCTCCAGCTGGTCGACCTGCAGTACTCCGACGTACGGCCTGAGAAGGGCCTCTACCACCGGCTGGTGGCGCGTGGCGCCATGGAGCGCCTCTTCGACGACGACGAGGTCCGCCGCGCGATGACGGAGCCGCCGGAGGACACCCGCGCGTACTTCCGGGGTCGCTGCCTGGCCAAGTACGCCAGCGAGGTCGTCGCGGCCAGTTGGGACTCGGTCATCTTCGACGTCGGCCGCGAGTCGCTCGTCCGGGTGCCGATGATGGAGCCCGAGCGGGGCACCCGCAAGCACGTCGGCGCGTTGTTCGACCGGTGCCCGAGTGCGAAGGATCTTCTGGAGGTCATCACCGCCAACTGACGGCGTCGGCGTGGCGGTGAGGCCCGCCGACGTGCGCTCTGCGCGAAACCGCCGGGGGGCCGACGATTTTGTGCCCCGGCCGAGGTAGGTTTTCTGCAACCGATGTTGGAGGAGGACAGGATGGCTACACGCGATTCCGGCGGTCAGTCCCAGTCCGGCAGGTCCCGCCGCGACGAGGAGATCGACGAGTCCCCGGCGCCCGAGGTCAACCCTGAGGTGGCCGAGCGCCAGGAGAAGCTCACCGAGGACGTCGACGACCTCCTGGACGAGATCGACTCGGTGCTCGAGGAGAACGCTGAGGAGTTCGTGCGGGGCTATGTCCAGAAGGGCGGGCAGTGAGCGTGCCAGTCGGTTTTGATCCTTCCGGCCGCCTGCCCGATCTTTTCACCAACGTGGGCACGTCATCGTTCACCGACTTCCTGAGCCAGGCCGCCCCGTCGCTGCTGCCCGGCCGGCGGCCGCTGCCGCCCGGCAGCGCCGACCTGGCGCCGCACGCGACGACGATCGTGGCGGTCAGCTACGCCGGCGGCGTGGTCATGGCCGGCGACCGGCGCGCCACCATGGGCAACCTCATCGCCAGCCGCGACATCGAGAAGGTCCACCCCGCCGACGCGTACTCGCTGGTGGGCATCGCCGGCACGGCGGGCGTGGGCATCGAGCTCATGCGCCTGTTCCAGGTGGAGCTGGAGCACTACGAGAAGATCGAGGGCACGATGCTGTCCCTCGACGGCAAGGCCAACCGGCTGGCCGCGATGATCCGCAACAACCTCGGCGCGGCCATGCAGGGGCTGGCGGTCATCCCGCTGTTCGCCGGGTTCGACCTCGACGGCACCGACCCGGCGAAGGCCGGGCGGATCTTCAGCTTCGACGTGGCCGGCGGCTGCTACGAGGAGACCGGCTACGACGGCATCGGCTCCGGCTCGCTGTTCGCCAAGGCGGCGCTCAAAAAGCGGTACCGGCCGGGGCTCAGCGCCGACGAGGCGGCCCGGCTGGCGGTCGAGGCCCTCTACGACGCCGCCGACGACGACACCGCCACCGGCGGCCCGGACCTCATCCGCAAGATCTACCCCGTGGTCATGACGGCCAGTGCCGAGGGCACCCACCGGCTGCCCGAGGCCGAGACCGCGGCGCTCGCCGAGGCCGTCGTGGCGGCCCGCAACGAGAACATCGGCGGCTGACCCTCGTTCCCTTCCGTTCCCACCTTCCCGGCTGTAAGGAGACCCACCGGCCATGGCCATGCAGTTCTACGCCTCGCCCGAGCAGATCATGCGGGATCGTTCGGAGTTCGCGCGCAAGAACATCGCGCGCGGCCGCAACGTGGTGGTGCTGAGCTACGAGGGTGGCGTGCTGTTCGTGGCGGAGAACCTCTCCACGACGCTGCACAAGGTCAGCGAGATCTACGACCGGGTCGGGTTCGCCGCGGTGGGCCGCTACAACGAGTTCGAGAACCTGCGGGCGGCCGGGGTACGCCTGGCCGACCTGCGGGGCTACTCCTACGACCGGCGCGACGTGACCGGCCGCGCGCTCGCCACCGCGTACGCGCAGACGCTCGGCGCCATCTTCACCGAGCAGTCCAAGCCGTTCGAGGTCGAGATCTGCGTCGCCGAGGTGGGTCACACGTCGGCCGACGACCAGCTCTACCGGCTGACCTACGACGGGTCCGTCAGCGACGAGCCCGGCTTCGTCGTGATGGGCGGCCAGGTCGACGCCCTGTCCAGCGTCATGCGCCAGGGCCACAGCGACGACATGGGCCTGCCGGAGGCGCTCGCCCTGGCGCTCAAGGCGATCGGCAGCGTGGGCGGCGAGAACGGCGCCCAGCGCACCCTGGTCGCGAACCAGTTGGAGATCGCCGTCCTGGACCGCCGCAAGGTCGGCCGCGCCTTCCGCCGCATCACCGGCGCGGCGCTGACGGCCCTGCTGCCCGGCGCGCCGGTCGCCAAGGCCGACGGCGAGGCGCCCGAGGAGAAGGCCGAGGCCGGCGCGCCGGAGGCGAAGGCCAGCCCCGCCAACCCGGTGAAGGCGACCCCCGCCAAGACCACCGGCACGGCGACGGTACGGGCGGAAAAGGAACTGGCCGAGGAGGCCGGCGCCGAGCCTGTCGAGGACGAGGACAACACCGACCGCGACAAGACGGCCGGCGGCGACTCCTCGGGCGGCGCCCCCCAGTAACACCACCACGCTCCCCGCAGC
>JAEZGP010000400.1 GCA_023437285.1 Actinomycetes bacterium
GCAGCCGCCGGGTTGCGCGCCGGAGGCGGTAACGGGCGTGGTGGCCAGCGCGGCGGCGGCGAGCGCGCCGATCGTTACCAGCGCACGGATCTTTCTCATGCCGAACTCCTGTCGGTCGCGGGGACAAACGCAGGGGAAATGATAGACATCAATATGGAGTACGCCAGCCCCCCGCGCGCTCCGGGCGGCAAGCAAAACCAGGCAGGTATCCGGCACAAAGGGACGGATCTCCGTCACGGAGCGTTCTTGATGTTTGCAATGAGTTACGAACCCCTCACGGTTGGACTTATCCTGGGTCGGTTCGACAGCAGGCACACACCCGCTGCGTACGGGTGAGAACCTGGGGAGGCTCGCCTGTGGACAGTTCCGTCATGACGTCATCGGCATCGGCAACGGCAACGGCAACGAGGACCCGCGTAGGCGTCCTCATCGCCGACCACAACGACGTGGTCCGGCTCGGCCTACGTACGCTCCTGGAACGCGAACCTGACATCACCGTCGTCGCCGAGGCCGGCGACAGCACCGAACTGATCGCCCGGCTGCTGCGCTGCCCGCCCGACGTGGTGGTGCTCGACGCCCAGCTGCCCGGCCTCGACGCGCGGGCCATCCCGGCGCAGATCGCCGAGGCGGCCGGGGTGGTCATGGTCAGCGCCGCCGACGACCGGGCCGCGATCGCGCGGGCGGTCGGCGCCGGCGCGCTGAGCTACCTCGTGCACGGTCAGTTCCACCTCGACGACCTGGCGGGCATCGTCCGCCTGGTCGCCGCCGGCCAGCCGTACCTCACGCCGTCCGCGTCCGCCGCCGTCGTGGAGTACTTCCGCCGCGACGCGGGCCTCGCCCCGTACGGCGGCCTGACGGCGCGCGAGCGGGAGGTGATGGACCTCGTCGCGCAGGGCCTGTCCAATCAGGACGTCGCCGACCAGCTCGCCGTGTCCATCAAGACGGTGAAAAACCACCTGCACCGCGTGTTCCGACAGCTCAACGTGACCGATCGGCGAAGCGCCAGCGACGTGTGGCGCAGCCAACCGGTCACGTTGCCGCCCGCCGCGGCTACCGTGCTGCCACGTTCTCCGACAGGTACGGCGTGACGGCCGCGCGCAGCGCGTCGTCGCTGTCGCGGGACAGCCGCTCGCCGGTCCACGCCTCGTGCACCGCCACGGTACGGCCGTCGCGCAGGGTCAGGTCGACGCGGATCGGCGTGTTCTTCACGATCCGCGCGGCGGCGATCTCCTCGTACGGCAGGAACTGGCTCTGCGCGGCCAGCTCGCTGACGGGCGCCGACTGGGCCCAGCCGAGGAGGCGGCCCTTGCCGCCGTCCGTGCTCTTCGGACACGGCCGCATGATCAGTCCATTGTCGAGGATCAACACGTCGTGCGGGCGGCCGTTGACGGACACGTTCGCCAGGCCGCCGATGATGTCGCCGCCGTGCGCGGTGGCGACCCGGTCGACCTGTACGGCCGCCCGCACGTCGATGCCCAGGCCGGCGAGCTGGGCAGCCGCCTGACCGAGCGTCTGCGGCACGACCGCCAGGGCCGCGACGGGCCGCAGGTCCAGCGGGCGGCCGTCGTTGCTGACGAACTCGGCGCGCTCCGTCCACGAGTGCCGCCAGTACGCCACGCCCGAGCGTACGGCGGCGACGCGCAGCAGCAGCGTCATCGGGTCCATGAACTGTCGCGCGGCGTCGCCCCGGGCCGCGTCGGGGAAGAACTCGGCCGCCAGCTCCCCGAGCCGGCCCTCGTGGACGAGCTGGAACACCGTGCCCAGGCCCGCCTCGCCGACGCCGGTGAGCCGGGCGGCGGCCCGGTAGACCAGGTCCGCCTGCCGCTGCTCCTGCACCAGTACGGCCACGGCGGTGAACTGCTCCCACGGCAGCTGCGTACGCCCCTCGAAGCGCACCGTCATCGCGGCGACCGCCTCGGCGGCCCGGTCGAACATCGGCACCAGGTCGCTGGCGTAGCGGGTGTCGACGGGGACCCGCGCGTCGGGCATGCGCTCCATCGCCGACACGCGTACGGCGATGGAGGGGTGCGAGTCCCACTTCGACTGCTCGGCCGGCGGCGGCTCCCGGCGCAGGTCGGCCAGCTCGTCCGTTCGCGCGCGCAGCAGGCCGCCGAAGCCGCCGAAGAAGTCGGCCGGGATCGGGGCATAACCCGCCTCCCAGCCCGGGTCGATGTACCTGTTCTCGTAGAAGTTCCAGGCCGCGTCGATGACGGGCAGCTCGCGCAGCGTGTACTGGGCGACGCCGCGGCCGGCCACCTGCACCGACAGCTCGTCGGCCTCCAGCTCCTGGCGCCGGTTGACCGCCGCGGCGACGAGCAGATACAGCTTCGCGTACTGCTTGAGTACCCAGCCGACGATGTTGCCGGACAGCTGCCCCACCGTGGCCAGGATCGCGGCCCGCCCCCGGTAGGCGATGGCGCCGAGCTGGGTGTGCCGGCCCGAGTAGTGGCCCAGCTCGTGGGCGAGCACGGAGCGCAGCTGCGCCACACTCATCGCCTGCAGGAGCGGTACGCCGAGGTACAGCCGCCGCCGTCCACCGATGAGGCCGAGCAGCTTCGTGTCCTCCGAGACGGCGGCGTTCACCACCGGTACGAGAATGATCTCGTCAGGCATCCGGGTCTGCGCCACGCCGGCCAGCTCGCGCACCTGGTGCCACAGCTCAGGGGCCTGCTGAGGGCTCAGGTGCAGGCCCTTCATCGGCTCCGGCTTGGCCCGGATGACCTGCCACAGGGCCACGAGGAGGCCGACCGCGACCGCGATCGTGAAGAAGCCGAGCTTGGCCCCGGCCACACCCGTGCTGCCGCTCTGGAAGGCCATCACCGACAGCACCCCGAGGCCGATCACCATGCCCAGGGCGAGGGCGTAGAACCCGACGAGCATGAGTACGGACAGCGCGGCCCGCACGGTGGTAGCCATAGTGTCCCCGCTACGTAAGGTCGGCGCGCGCGGCGGCGCGCGGGTGGGTGAACCGATGGCGGCGTCGGCCAACTGCGTCCCGGACAACGCCCCGGCGCGGCAGCCTAACGGAGCGATCCACTTTCCGCTGCCCGTACGCGGCGCACCCGGGGCCATCGACGCTCAGCGGTCGGCGACCGGGTCCAGGATGGGCTTGACGTCGATGACCGGGGTGCCGTGGATGGCCTCAAGGTTGCTCACCCGCATGCGGGTGCCGGCCAGGGCCAGGATCGTCACGCGGTGCAGGCCGATGGGGTTCGGCCGGTCCGGCGAGCGGGTGGCGAACACCCCGGCCGGCGGCCGGGTCAGGTCGCCACGCGGATGCACCACGAGCACGTCCCGGTCGGCGCGGTCGAGCCAGGTCAGCAGCAGGACATCGGAGCCGGGCGTCAAGCCGCGCAGGCCGTCGAGGACGCCGTCGTCGAAGACGACCACCGCGTCGGGTGCGCCCTCGTCGCCCTGGCGGGGCGCGGCGGCGCGATCGCGCAGCGGCGAATCGACCCGACCGATGGCGTATGCGACAAACCGCTCCCCGACCACAGGGTGCAGATTAGCCCAATGTGGTCGGTCGCGGTGTCCGCGCGACGACGTTCGACGCGATGAGCCACTGGGCGCCGAGGTAGGTCACCATCACCAGCAGGCCCACTCCGGCCGGCCGAGGCAGGTCGGCCAGCCCCATGGCGATCAGCGCGTCGGAGACGAAGAACAGCGCGCCGCCCACGCCGACGCCGACGCCGAGCCCGGCGGCCAGCACGGCGGTCGCGGTCAGCAGCAGCGAGTACGCCGCGACGGGAATGCGCAGGTCGCCCAGGCCGGACCACATCACCGCCAGGAGGGCCACCCACACCAGGGCGTACGCCGCGACGACCGGCCAGCGTCGGCGCACCCCACCCGCCGCGCCACGCCGTACGAACAGCACGACGTAGCAGGCGTGCGCGGCGGCGAACGCCCCCATCCCCGCGATGAACAGGCCGTCATGCTCGAGCAGCACGTCGCCCGCGGCCGAGCAGAGCAGGCCCGCGACGAGGAGTCCCGGCGCGCGGCGGGTGAGCGCCCAGGCGGCGAGGCTCGGCATCAGCAGGGCCTTGCTGCCGTACGCCAGCGGGCCCACCGACGCGGCGAGGGCGAAAAGGTGGACGGCGGCGACGCACCAGAACAGCACCAGCAGCGCCCGGGACAGCGGCTCACGCAGGGCGGACGGGTCAGGCACGCCCGGATCGTACGAATAATTCTCGCGTTTGGGAAGACTCCTGGTCAGGGCCGTCCGTTCTCAGGAGCCGCCGGTCCGGTCGCGGCCCGCCGTCACCGGCTCGATCCGGTCCGGCGCCCCGGTCGCGTCGGCGGCCGCGAGGGCCGCGCCAGCCGGGCTGACGTCCTCCGGCGCGGGCAGGTCGAGGCTGGAACGCAGGAGCTTCGGGCGCATGAGGAGGGCGGCGATGACGCCGACCACGCCGATGAGGGCCGAGACGAGAAAGATGTGGCCGGTCGCGTCGCCGTACGCGGCCCGGACCATGACCCTGATCGGCTCGGGCAGCTCGGCGATGTTGAGGTTGCTGGTCTTGCCGCCGCCGGACGGGTCGATGCCGGCCCGGGTGAACTGGTCGGTGAGGTTCGCGGTGACCTTGTTGGCCAGGATCGCGCCGAGGACCGAGACGCCGATCGTGCCGCCCAGGGAGCGGAAGAACGTCAGCGAGCCGCTGGCCGCGCCGATGTCGCGCAGCCTGACGGAGTTCTGCACCGCGAGCACCAGGTTCTGCATGGACATGCCCACGCCGACGCCGACCAGCAGCATCGCCACCGACAGGTAGGTCAGCGACGTCTTGTGGTCGATGAACGACAGCATGACAAAGCCGGCGACCAGGGTGGCCGTGCCGGCCACGATGTACGGCTTGATCTTGCCGGAGAGCGTGATGAGCCGGCCGCTGATCGTCGCCGAGAACAGCACCCCGACCATCATGGGGATGGTCAGCAGGCCGGCCTCGGTGGGGCTGTAGCCACGACCGATCTGGAAGTACTGGCCGAGGAACACCGAGCCGCCGAACATGGCCATGCCGACCGCGAGGCTCGCGAGGATGGCCAGCAGGGTGGTCCGCTCGCCGACCACCTTGAGCGGCACGACCGGCTCCGGGGCCCGCGCCTCGACCGCCACGGCGGCCGCCAGGACCAGCACTCCCGCGCCGACCATGACGCCGCTCTGCCAGGACAGCCACGCGAACGAGTTGCCCACGAAGGTCACCCAGATCAGCAGTACGCTCACGCCGGCGGCGATCAGGCCCGCACCCAGATAGTCAATCTTGACCTCGCGCTTGACGGTGGTCAGGTGCAACGTCTTCTGGAGGACGACGAACGCGATAGCGGCCACGGGGACGCCGACGAAGAAACACCAGCGCCAGCCGAGCCACGAGTCGACGATGACGCCGCCCAGCAGGGGGCCGCCCACGGTGGCCAACGCCATGACGCCGCCGAGGTAGCCGCTGTAGCGGCCGCGCTCGCGCGGCGGGATCATCGCGGCCATGACGACCTGTACGAGCGCCTGCAGGCCGCCCATGCCCAGCCCCTGCACGGCGCGCGCGCCGATGAGTTCCGGCATGTTCTGGGCGAAGCCGGCCAGGATCGAGCCGATCACGAAGACCACGATCGCGATCTGCACGAGGAGCTTCTTGTTCATGAGGTCGGCCAGCTTGCCCCAGACGGGGGTGGTCGCCGTCGCGGCGAGCAGGGAGGCCGTGACCACCCACGTGTACTGGCTCTGCGATCCGTTGAGGGCGCCGACGATCTTCGGCAGCGCCGTGGCGACCACGGTGCCGCTCAGCATCGCGACGAAGAGGACGAGCAGCAGACCGCTCATCGCCTCGAGCACCGCGCGGTGGCTCATCTGCTGATCGGGCCCGACGGCCCGGGGTGCCTGGGTGGATGGCGCGCTCACGCGGCAGCCTCCTGGTGAAGTCCGGGGTGATTGACGCGTGCCCCATACAGGCATTCCGCGACCAGACCAGGGTCCCACGAATTTGCACAACGGGCAAAGTTTCTCGGTGTGCACTAGATTACAGGGACGCGGTGGCAGTGACGGGCTATTGTGACTGCCCGTGGAGACCGCCCCGACGCTGCGCGACCGGAAGAAGGCCGCGACCAGCGAAGCCCTGCACCGGGCCGCCATGCGCCTGGCCCAGGAACGCGGCCTCGACAACGTGACCGTGGAGGCCATCGCCGAGGCGGCGAACGTGTCGCGGCGGACCTTCTCCAACTACTTCGCCAACAAGGAGGATGCCCTCCTGCACGGGTACCGCACCTCGGTCACCCAGTTGCTCGACGCGGTCCGTGCCCGCCCCGCCGACGAGCCCGCCTGGGCCGCGCTGCGGGCCAGCGCCACGGCCCTGTACGACGCGATGGCCACGGCCGACCCGGAGGGCATCACCCGGTCGCGCCTGATGCGCAAGCACCCGTCGCTGCTCGCCGCGCAGATGGCGCTCAACGCGCAGTTCGAGGCCGACGTCGCCGCGCAGCTCGCCACCCGTACCGACGACCCGCTCGCGGCGCGGCTCATGGCGGCCGCCTTCCTGTCGAGCATCCGCATCGGCGTGCAGTACTGGCTGGACCATCAGCCGGCCGGCGCCACCCTGCCGCAGGTCATCGACCAGGCCCTGGCCCGCATGGGCGCCGACTTCGACAACCCCGCCCGGCCCGGCTGACGGCGCCGGTCATACCTGTGCCAACGCGCCGGTCAGGCCAGCGCCACCGCGCCGTCGGTCAGGCCCGGCCCACCGCGCCGTCGGTCAGGCCCGGGC
>JAEZGP010000429.1 GCA_023437285.1 Actinomycetes bacterium
GCGCGACGCCCCCGCCGACGTGCCGGAGCCGGGCCCGATGCCCGGCGTGCCGGCCCCCGGCTCCCGGGCCGACTGGCCCCTGGCCCCGCGCGCCGACGATGACATGGCCGTGCGCCGGGCCACCCCGTACGAGCGCGCCAATGCGGCGTACTCCCCGGTGGAGGACGACCGCGGCCCGCGGCCGCTGACGTTCGATGCGGACCCCCTCGATCGCGGTACGGACGACGACCGGGTGACGCCGCCGTGGCTGTCCGACGACCTGCCTGCCGAGCCGCCCGTGCTGCGCCTCGTGGACTCGCCCGCCTACGGCGAGCTGCCGCCGACCCCGGACCCGCTGACGGACCCGCTGCAAACCGACTCGACCGGCGAGATGCGGTTCGGCCCGCCGCAGTTGCGGGTCATCGACAACAACGGCAGCCGCGCGGCCAACGGCCGTTCGCGGCGCGGCAGCCAGGAGCGGCTCGCGCCCATCAACAGCGCGCCGGCCGGGATCGAATCGGACGGCGACCTGCTCATCTTTGCCCAGACGCGGTCGGCGTGGTTCACCCACCTCGACGAGGACGAGCCCCGCGACCCGGAGCAGCTGAGCTGGGCGAGCGGCGCCGACGTGGGCTGGCGGGCCGCCGAGCAGGCCGCGCGTCCGGCCGTCGGCGCCGAAACGCTCGCCGGCCTGCCACGCCGCGTACCGCAGGCCAACCTGGTGCCTGGGTCGCCGGCCAACCAGGCGCGACCGCTGCGGATCGTGCGCGACGCGGCGAGCATCGCCGAGCACACCACCGGCTATTTCCGGGGCTGGCGCCGGGGCCAGGAGATCGGCGGCTTCGCCGTCGGGCAGCGTGACCGCGGGGCCTGGGACTTCAACCGGGAGCAGCGCTCCCGCGAGGGCCGCGACCACGCCGACCAGCGGACCCGGCGCCCGTGACGACCAACACCGCCTCGTACACGAGCAGTCTCAACTCCCTTTTGGCTGGCATGCTGGCCCGCACCCCCGGCGCCGTCCACGCCGTACTGTCGACCGTGGACGGTGTCACGGTGGCCGTGTCGGCCGGCCTGCCGGAGGAGCGGGCCGAGCAGCTCGCCACGATCGGCGCCGGCCTACTCAGCATCGCCGACGGCGCCGGCACCATGATGAGCACGGGGGCTCCCCGGCACGTGGTGGTCGAGATGTACCGGGGGTTGCTGCTCGCCGCCCCCGTCGGGCCGCGCGTGTGCCTGAGCATGCTGGCGACACCGGAGGCGGAGCGGGAACGGCTCGGCTTCGAACTCGCCCAGTTCGCCGCGCACATCGTGCCACTGGTCGCGCACATCCAGTAGTCATCCGCGAACGCGACGAAGCCGGCCACCACCTCGGGGGGGCCGGCTTCGTCGGTGACGTGTCAGGCGGGTGCGACCGCGCGGTGGCGACGCATCGTCAGCACGTGCTCCACCAGCGCGATGAGCGTGTTCTTCGTCGACTCCCGGCTGCGGGCGTCGCAGCTGAACACCGGGACCTCGCTTGAGATCGCCAGCGCCTCACGGACGTCGTTCACGTCGTGGTACTGCACGCCGTCGAAGCAGTTGATCGCCACCAGGTACGGCAGGCGACGGTGCTCGAAGAAGTCGATCGCCGCGAAGCAGTCGGCGAGCCGGCGGGTATCCACCAGCACGACCGCGCCGATAGCACCCCGGACCAGCTCGTCCCACATGAACCAGAACCGCGTCTGTCCGGGCGTACCGAACAGGTAGAGGATCAGGTCGTGGTCGATGGAGATACGACCGAAGTCCATCGCGACGGTGGTCGTCGTCTTCCCCGGCACGTTGCGGGTGTCGTCGACGTCCACACCGGCCGACGTCATGATCGCCTCGGTGGTCAGCGGCGTAATCTCCGAGACCGAGCCGACCAGCGTCGTCTTGCCGACGCCGAAGCCACCGGCAATGACTATCTTCGCTGACGTCACCCGGCCGGCCGTGGGCCGGTGCATGTCAGAGCCTGCGAAGTCCACTCAGCACCCTTTCCAGCAGTTCTGTGCCCACGGCGTCGTTTCCTTCGAGCGAGGCGGGCTCATAGATCGCAACAAGTCCGTCGGCCGCCATGTCGGCCACGAGCACCCGGGCCACGCCGAGCGGCAGTTGCATGCGCGCCGAGATTTCCGCGAGGGACTGTAGCCGGCCGTCGCAGAGCGTCACAATGTACTGCTGCTCGCGTCCGTGGCCGATGCTCTCGCCTGAGCCGCCGCGACCGCGGGCCGTCGTTTCGACGAGCGCCTCGATCGCGATATCGACCCGGGGTCGGGTCCGGCCGCCGGTGACGGCGTACGGCCGGACAAGACTGCCCGTTGGTTCGTCGCCCGGTATCACCATATGCCGTCACCTCCTCTTACTCGCCTGGCGAGCGTACGCCAGCCCGTGCCCGGTCCCGGCGTGCGCCGGTCGAAGTCTGCTCCCTGCCGGCCGATGGCTTAGCCCATCACCGAAGCGGCGGACCGCGGCGACGGGGTGAGCGCCTCGCCGACTCGGTCGACGAGCAGCGCCATCTCGTAGCCGACCTGGCCGACGTCGCACGTACGGGCCGCGAGCACCGAGAACGACGAACCGTCCGAGATGGACATCAGGAACAGGAACCCATTGTCCATCTCGACCACCGTCTGCAACACCGCCCCTCCCTCGAAGCACCGCGAGGCGCCCTGAGTGAGGCTGACCAGGCCCGACGCGATGGCGGCGAGTTGGTCGGCACGGTCGCGTGGCAGGTCACGGGAGGCTGCGAGCAACAGTCCGTCAGCGGAGACCGCGATAGCGTGGGCGACGCCCGGCACGCGGTCGGCGAAGTTGGCCAAAAGCCAACCGAGATCCTGGGTAGTTGTCATGCCTCCTGCTCCTTGCCACGGTGTGGTGCGGTAGAAGCCCCGGCGCCTGGAGCGCCGGCGTCGCCGTTGCCCTGGGCGGACCGGCCGCGCTGGACGCCTCGGTGGTACGCCGAGAGGAGACCGCGAACGGACTCCGGCGTACGCCGCTGCGCCCCGGCCGAGGCGGTGTCCACGCCGCCCGGAACCAGTTGAGCCATGGGCACCCGCTTGGGCAGACCCATGTCAGTCGTGCCGCCGTCCTTCGGCTTGGAAGCCTCAGCCGCCGCCTTCCAGCCGTCATCGGCGATGGTGCGCCACGATACCTCGCCAACGGGTCCGTTCGCACCGCCGGTTCCGCCAGGACCCGTTGGCCGCCTGGTCGCCCCCGCCGGCGAGCCGGGTGGGCCGCCCGCGATGACGTAACGTTCGGCGCCGCCGACCTCGATGTTGGACGGCGCGTCAGGCCTGGCCGGCGGGGCCGGCTGCGGCACGCTGACCGGGGCCGGCGACGGTGACGTCGGCGCGACGTCCGGCAGGTCCAGGTCGTCCGGCGCCGAGCTGGTCACCCGGAACCAGGCCGATTCCAGCTCCCGGAAAATCGGCAGTTCCATGGTGAGGTCGTCGGCGTACCGCGACGGTGGCGTCGGCACGGCGTCGAGCAGCTGCGAGTAGTCGCTGTGACCGGACGGTTCCGGCGCGTCGACTCGCGGCACCTGGGGCAGCTCGGTCGTGTAGTCGGCCACGGCCTCCTGCTCGACCGGCGGCGCGGGCGGCGCCGACGCGGGCGGCCAGGACGGCGGCGCGGCGGGCCGGGGCACCGACCCGTGGTCGGCGTCGACTGGCCGGGCGGGCAGGGGCGGCGGCGGCTGCAGACCGTACGGGGGGGCAGGCACCGAACCGTCCGGCGACCCGTACGGCGAGGCCCCGGGTCCCGCGAACGCCTCCGG
>JAEZGP010000445.1 GCA_023437285.1 Actinomycetes bacterium
CCGGCCGACCGGGCGGCGCGTCGCCCACACCGGCGATCTGCGCCTCGTACGACATGAGGCCCACCAGCCGGAAGCCGCGCCGGGCCGCGATGGCCGCGGCCAGCGCGCCGGCCTGCCGGGGCGTGTGCAGCGGCGAGCGGCGCACGCCGATGTGTAGGCGACCGCCGGCCGGCCGCCAGGAGGCGTCCAGATCGATGCAGACCCGAACGGGTTCGCGCCGGTCGGCTGCGGCGACCGCGTCGACGGCGTCGAGCTGGTCGGTGCTGTCGACCATGAGCGTGATGGCGGCCGCCGCGTCGGGGCTCGCGACCAGCCTCGCGAGCGCCGATCGATCGACGGTCGGGTATCCGACGAGGATGTCGTCGCTCACTCCCGTCTCGGCGAGCCAGATCGCCTCGGCTAGGGAGTACGCCATGATGCCGCGCCAACCGGGCCGGGCGAGGACCCGTCGTAGCAGGTCACGGCTGCGTACGGACTTGCTGGCCAGGCGGATGGGCTTCCCGCCGGCCCGCTCGACGAGCGCCGCGGCGTTCGCATCGAAGGCTGCGATATCGACCACACCGACGGGCGGGTCCAGATGGCTTGTCGCGGCGTCCAGGCGATCGCGGAGCGCGCTCCGGTCGGCGGCCGGGCGACCCGGTTGACCTGCTGGCACACAGCACACGTTAGTGGGCCGGAGAGAAACGCGAAAGACATTCGCCTACGTTTGGTTACCCAGGAATCACCACAGCGTACCGGGGGGCGACACTGAGGGCCGCTCGCAAGTACGCCTGACCAGTACTGGGATTACAGTGAACGGGATGGGGCGCTCGCCCCGGCAGACGCTCACGGGGCCGGACCCGCCGGAGCCGACGGGGGAGGTACAGCCATCACGACGAACGCGGCCGAGACCGCGGACACCGGCTTCGGCGCCGTCCTGCGCATCCGGCCGTTCCGTCGGCTCTGGCTCGTCCTCGGGGTCGCCTCGCTGGGCGACTGGCTGGGCCTGCTCGCCACCTCCGTGTTCGCCGCCCAGCAGGTGACCAACCCGGCCGCCCAGGGCGCCGCGTTCGGCGGCGTCATCGCCATCCGGCTGCTGCCCGCGCTGGTGCTCGGCCCGATCGCCGGCGTCCTCGCCGACCGCTTCGACCGCCGGTACACGATGGTGGTCTGCGACCTGATCCGGTTCGTGTTCCTGCTGTCGATCCCGATGGCAGCCCTGTTCACCGACAACGGCGCCGTCGTCATCGCGTGGACCGCCATCGCCACGTTCCTGGTCGAGGCCGTCACCATGATGTGGCTGCCCGCCAAGGACGCCGCGGTGCCCAACCTGCTGAGCCGCGGCCAGCTCGAAACCGCCAACCAGCTCACCCTCGCCACCACGTACGGCGTCACGCCCGTCCTCGGCGCGCTCCTGCTGGCCGGTTTCACCAAGGCTCTGTCGGGCATTCACGAGGCGACCGGCCAGTCGTTCCTGGATCCCACCGCCTTCTCGCTGTACTTCCTGGCCTTCACCCGACTGGCGACCGCCGGGGTCGTCTTCTTCGGCATCCGGGAGATCAGCGGGCACGGCAGCCGGCGCGGGGAGAAGACCCCCGGCGTGCTGCGCGAGTTCGTCGACGGCTGGAAGTACGTGGGCGGCACCCCACTCGTGCGGGGCCTGGTGCTCGGCATCCTCGCCGCCTTCGCCGGCGGCGGCATGGTGGTCGGCGCCGCGAACTTCTACGCCATCTCCCTCGGCGGCGGCGAGTCCACGTTCTACGTCCTGTTCGCGATGATCTTCATCGGGCTCGCCGTCGGCATCGTCGCTGGTCCCCGGCTCATCGGCGCCCTGTCGCGGCGGCGCTGGTTCGGCATGTCGATCGTGCTGGCCGGCTTCTCGGTCGGCCTGCTCACCTTTGCCTGGCACCTGTCCGTCGCGCTCGTGTTCGTACTGCTCGTGGGCGTGTCGGCCGGCATGGCGTTCCTCGCCGGCACCACGCTGCTCGGCGGTGAGGTCGCCGACGAGGTGCGCGGGCGGGTGTTCGCCTTCGTCAACATGGCCACCCGCGTCGTACTGATGCTGGCGATCTCGCTGTCCAGCGTCCTCGTCGGCCTCGGCTACGTGCGCAAGGTCAACTTCTTCGGGTTCGCCTTCGACCTGTCGACCACCCGCATCCTGCTGCTCGCCTCCGGCGTCGTCGGCGTACTCGCCGGCGTGGCCGCGTTCCGGCAGATGGACGACAAGCCCGGCGTACCCGTCTGGCGCGACCTGATCGGATCGCTGCGCGGACGCCCCCTCGGCATCCCCGAGCCGACCGCCAGCCGCGGCCTGTTCGTGGTCTTCGAGGGCGGCGAGGGCGCCGGCAAGAGCACCCAGGTGGGCCTGCTCGCCGAGGCCCTGCGCGGCGAGGGCCGGCAGGTGCTGGTCACCCGCGAGCCCGGCGCCACCGACGTCGGCGTCCGCATCCGCGAACTCGTCCTCGACCCCGCTGTCACCCAGGGCCCCACCGGGGTCGTGCTGGGCCCGCGCGCCGAGGCGCTGCTCTACGCGGCCGACCGCGCGCACCACGTCGCGAGCCTCGTCCGCCCAGCCCTCAAGCGGGGCGAGGTCGTCATCAGCGACCGGTACGTCGACTCGTCCCTGGCCTACCAGGGCGCCGGCCGTACCCTGCCGGTCGAGGAGATCGCCTGGCTGTCCGACTGGGCCACCGGCGGCCTCACCCCCGACCTGGTGGTGCTGCTCGACGTCGAGCCGGTCATCGGGCTCGCCCGGGTCGACAGCCGGGGCGGCACCGCCGACCGGCTCGAGGCCGAGTCGCTGCCGTTCCACGAGCGCGTCCGCACCGGCTTCCTGCGCAGGGCCGCCACCGAGCCGGCGCGCTACCTGGTGATCGACGCGACCACGGCGCCGGAGGACATCGCGCGACGGGTCCTCGCGCGGGTCCACCAGCTGCTGCCACCCGTACCGGCCGAGCCCGGCGGTGATGGGCCGACCGCGATCGACGACGCACCGACCAACGGCACGTCCCACGACGCGGTTGGCGACGCCTCCGGCGACGAGGCGGGCGACGCGCCCGAACGCGACGACGGCGGTCATCGGCGCGCGGTGGCCCTGCCGGGCGTGTCCCTCGACACCGGGGCGGCCCAGCCGTGACC
>JAEZGP010000449.1 GCA_023437285.1 Actinomycetes bacterium
CCCCGCGTCCGCACACATCTGGCACACCGCCGGCGGAGTTCCTCCAACGTCCCCCACCACCTGCCATGCATGGAGCTCATCATGCGTTTTATCAACAGGTATCGAAATAGTTCCCCGCGACAATACGTACGGCGCCCCGCCGTGATTGTGGCGACCGCGATCGTTCTGGTCGGTTTGGCCCAGGGTGTCGCCAGGGCTGCTGACCCACCACTGCTGACGAGCGACTTCGAGTCCGGATACGAACCGTGGGGTGCGCGGGGCGCGGTCACCCTCGAGCTCTCCGACGAGGCGCACGGCGGTTCGCATAGCCTCGCCATCACCGGTCGTACCGCAAACTGGAACGGACCCGCGACCGACGCTACCGATATGTTTCGGGCGGGCAGCACCTACGAGGTGACCGGCTGGGTGAAGCTCCCCGCCGGGACCGAGGGCTCCACGGGGATCCACTTCAGCGTGCAGCGGGTGTCCGACGACGGCGCCAGCACCAACTACGACTGGATCGGCAGCAACGTCACCACGACCGCCGGCACCTGGGTGCAGATCGGCGGCAGCTACACGTTCCCGGCCGGCCAGCGCGAGGCCACGCTCTACGTCGAGGCCGAGGGCGAGACCACGCCGTTCCTGCTGGACGACGTGACCGTCACCGGGCCACCGGCCACCGCGCCGGCGACCGTGATCAGCAAGGTCGACTTCGAAGACGGCACCACCGGCGCCTGGACCCAGAGCGGCGGCGGCGACGGCACGCTGACCGTGGTCGACGGGCCGGACGGCGGCAAGGTGCTCAGCGTCAACGACCGCGACGCCGACTACGTCGGCCTGCAGAGCCCGACCGGCCTGTTCCAGGCGGGCAAGACGTACACGATCTCGATGAAGGCTCGCCTGGCCGCCGGTACCGCCGGGTCCGCGGGCGTGCGCTTCGTGATGAAGCCGCAGTACGAGTGGATCGGCAACACCACGATGACGGCCGGCGAGTGGGCCACCGTCAGCGCCGAGTGGACCGCGCCGGGCACGGCACCGGAGGGCACCGACCCGACGACGCTGCAGCTCTACATCGGTACGAGCAACCTCGACCCGAACGTCCCGTACACGTACCTGATCGACGACATCTCGATCACCACGCAGCCGAGCGTGGTCGAGGACCTCACGCCGATCAAGGACACGCTGGACGTCCCGTTCGGCGTGGCGATCGACAGCCGCGAAACGGTGGGCAACCCCGCCAAGCTGGTACTCAAGCACTTCGACCAGATCACCCCGGAGAACCACTTCAAGCCCGAGGCCTGGTACGACGAGGACCGCAACTTCCGGCCCAACTCCGAGGCGATCGCCCTCATGGACTTCGCGCGCGACAACGACGTGCGCGTCTACGGGCACACCCTGCTGTGGTACGCGCAGACGCCGGACTGGTTCTTCCAGGACGACGCGGGCAACCCGCTGCCGGCCGACGCGACCGGCAAGGCGGTCCTCACCCAGCGCCTCAAGGACCACATCAACAAGGTGGCCGCCTGGCTGGCCACGTACGGCGAGTTCGGTGGCGGCAACCCGATCGTCGCGTTCGACGTCGTCAACGAGGTGGTCGCGGACACCCCCGAGAACGCCGACGGCCTGCGGCGCAGCGAGTACTTCCGGATCCTGGGCGAAGACCACATCGACCTCGCCTTCCAGTTCGCCAACCAGGCGTTCAACGTCGACCACGCGGCGAGCGGGGCCAACCGCCCGGTCAAGCTGTTCATCAACGACTACAACTCCGAGCAGAGCGGCAAGCAGGACCGCTACTACGCGCTCGTGCAGCGCATGCTCGCCCGGGGCGTCAAGGTCGACGGCGTGGGCCACCAGATGCACCTCAGCATGACCTCGCCGATCAGCTCCCTCGACGCGGCGCTGGACCGGTTCGCGGACCTGCCGGTCGTGCAGGCGGTGACCGAGCTGGACGTCACGCTCGCCACCCCGGTGACCCAGGCCCAGATCATCGACCAGGGTTACTTCTACCGGGACGCGTTCAACATCTTCCGGGAGCACGACCTGTTCTCCGTCACCGTGTGGGGTCTCACCGACACCCGCTCGTGGCGCGCCGAGCAGTCGCCGCTCGTCTTCGACGGGCAGCTGCAGGCCAAGCCGGCCTACTACGGCATCGCCGACCCGGAGAACCTGCCGGCTCGCCTGCGTACGGCGAACGCCTTCGGCGGCAACGTCGCCCTCGACGGCTCCGCGTTCAGCGCCGTCGAGTGGAAGCAGCTGCCGGCGATCCCGCTCGGCAACGACGCCGGCTCGTTCAACGTGCGCTGGAACGACGACCACCTCACCGCGCTGGTCACCGTGGCCAGCGACGACGCCGACGCGATCCAGTTCGTGTACGCCGGACAGGAGGTGACGTTCAACAAGAACGGCACCGGCGACGTGGACGGCGTGGTGAACGGCGACGGCGCCGGTTGGCGCGCGGTCGTCCACCTGCCGCACACCGGCGTCACGCAGGGCGGCACGGGCCGGCTCGACGTGCGGGTGCTCGCCGACGGCGACGTGGTCGGCGCGTGGAACTCCCCCGGCGCGGTCGGCACCCTGTCGTACATCGAACCCCTGTCGTACCTGGAGGTCGTGCAGGCCCGGCAGGCGCCGGTGATCGACGGTGTCGCCGACGCCGCGTGGGCCGACGCCAAGGTCGTGCAGACCAGCAAGGTGCAGTCCGGCGCCGCCGACGGTGCGACCGCCGAGGTGCGCACCCTGTGGCAGAACGACGTCCTGTACATCCTCGCCACGGTGACCGACGCGAGCATCGACGTCTCGTCGTCCAACGCGTACGAGCAGGACTCCGTGGAGCTGTTCGTCGACCCGGGCAACGCCAAGAAGGGCACCTACCGGGCGATCGACACGCAGATGCGGATCAACGCTAACAACCTGCACACCTTCGGTACGGGCGACGTGGCCGAGCAGGAGGCCCGCCTGCGCAGCGCGACGAAGCTGACCGACACCGGGTACATCATCGAGGCGGCGATCACCCTGGAGGGCGAGGGCGGCCTCGGTACGTTCCAGGGCCTGGACTTCCAGGTCAACGACGGTACCGCCGGCGCACGCACTTCGGTGCACTCGTGGGCCGAGCCCACGGGCACGGGCTACCAGACCACCGCCCGCTGGGGCGTGGCCCAACTGGTCGCCTCGACGGTTCCCGCCTGGACCGCCGGCACGACGTACAAGGCCGGCGACTGGGTGACCTACGACGGGAAGTTCTGGACGACGACGTCGACGAAGACGACCCAGAAGCCGGGCGACCCGTACGGCGCGTGGCAGCAGATCTCCACGGCCGACGACGGTTCGGCGATCTGGACCCCGTCGCGGATCTTCAACACCGACGACAAGGTCACGTACGACGGCAAGACCTACCTTGCCCGCTGGTACACCCGCAACCAGAAGCCGGGCGACGTGTACGGCCCGTGGGCCCAGACGGCGACCACGCCGGACGGCGCCACGCTGTGGACCCCGTCCGGGATCTTCGACGCCGGCGACACCGTCGTGTACGACGGCAAGACGTACGTCGCGCAGTGGTGGACCCGCAACGAAACACCTGGTAAGCCCAACGGCCCGTGGAAGCTCGTGAGCTAGCCAACGGCCTTGCGGCCGGCCACCGGCGCCCGAGAGAACTCGGCGCGGGTGGCCGGTTCCGTTTCTACAACCGATCCTTGGATGCCCTGATGGTGGCTACAGGTGGGCCGACCGGCGGTAGCCGTACGAGCCGATCGTGTAGTAACATTGCTACATACGATCGGAGGTGGTAGCAGTGACCGTCACCACGATGTCGAGTCGCGAGTTCAACCAGGACACGGGTCGGGCGAAGAGCGCGGCCCGCGGCGGCCCGGTCTTCATCACCGATCGCGGCCGCCCGGCGCACGTGCTGCTGACTTTCGAGGACTACCAGCGGTTGACCGGCAGCCGGGACAGCATCATCGACCTTCTCGGCCTCCCCCCAGAGGAAGCGGACATCGAGTTCGAGACCGTGCAGCCGCGCGATCTCGCCCGACCGGCGGACCTGAGCTGATGTTCCTGCTCGATACGAACGTCGTGTCCGAACTCCGGAAGGCCAAAGCCGGCAGGGCCGACAAGAACGTCGTCGCATGGGCGGCCGGCTCCTCGGCCAGCAGCATGTTCGTATCGGCGATCACCGTCCAGGAATTGGAGATCGGGGTCCTCCTGGCCGAACGACGGGACCCCGCACAGGGCGCCGTCCTGCGTCGCTGGCTGGAAGCGCAGGTATTGCCCGCATTCGTCGAGCGCATCCTCCCGGTCGATACCGCCGTCGCCCGACGCAGCGCCGCGCTGCACGTTCCCGACCTGCGGCCGGTCCGGGACTCGCTCATCGCAGCGACCGCACTCGTGCACGGGATGCCTGTCGCGACCCGCAACGTG
>JAEZGP010000528.1 GCA_023437285.1 Actinomycetes bacterium
GTGCACGGCAACGGCGGGTCGCGGCCGGTGGCCGGGACCCTGCGCGTGGAGGCCGGCGCGCTGCGCCACGCGCTGACCGCCGACCTACGTCAGCAACGCGGTGTGGAGGGCGCCGACGTGCGGCTTACCGGCCACGCCGACGACCCGCACCTGCGCGTGTGGCTCACCATCGACCCGAACGCCGACCTGACCGACCTGCGCGAACGCGTCGTCGCGGTCGTCGACCGGTTCACCGCCACGGCGGGCCGCCCGGCGATGGTGGACGAGGTGACGGTACGGGTGCCCAACCGGCCGCCGGCCCGCGTCCGCTGAGCTTTACCAGCTTCCGCGGGCCCGCGTCCGCTGAGCTTTACCAGCTTCCGCCGCCACCGCCGCCGACGCCGCCACCGGAGAAGCCGCCGCCGCCGGAGAAGCCCGACGAGCCGCTGCTGGCCGGCACGGACGCGATCGCGCCGGTGGTACTCGTCGCGAAGCTGCCGATGCTGCGGTTGAACTGGGACAGGTTCCAGCCGGCCAGGCCGCCGTACCAGTACAGGCCCGGGGTGCCGTCAGGTCCTGCCGTGGTCAGGTCGAGGTCGGCGAAGATGCTCGCCCACCGTTCGGCCAGCCCGAACACCATGGCGTACGGCAGGAACGTCGAGAAGATCTGCACCTTCTCCTGGAACTTCAGCTGCTCCACCTCGGCCGTGGCGATGTAGAGCCGCAGGCCCTTCACCCGTTCCAGCATGGCGCTGCCCTTGCCCGTACGGGCCGGCAACCAGAACGAGACGACGAACAAAGCGATGGCGCCGGCGACGAGGCCGAGCCCGATGAGTCCGAGGCCGAGGAACACGCCGAGCAGCACCATCGCCGCGATCGACACCAGCAGCACGAGGAAGGCGACGACGGACGCGGCCGTGCGCGTGCGGTCGGGGCTCACCCGGTACCAGCCCTGCGTGACCATGTCCTTGTACAACGCCTTGCGCACCTTGGACAGGTGGGTGGCGAACGTACCTTTGAGGTCGGACAGCTTGACCGTGTCGCCGTCGTCGAACAGGGCGCCAAACAGCGACCGCTCGTACGGCAGGAACTTCGGGTCGCCGTCGGTGAGCTTGGTCAGCTCCCAGTCCTTGTCCTCCAGTTCCGTGATGCGCAGGTGCCGCCGTACGGCGAAGTCGATGATCGTGGCGGTCACGTCGACGACGTGGGCACGCTCGTCGAACAGGGTGCCGACCTGGCCGGGGCGGATGTTGTCGGGGGCGCCGAACTCGACGCTCACCGGCGGGGCACCGAGGAGCGGCCGGCGTTCCTCGACCGCCGTCTCGCCCTTCTCCGGGGTAAGGCCGGGCAGCAGGCCCATGTACCGCCGGTCGCGGCCGACCCGCCAGGCCAGCAGCAGCGCGCCGGCGATGCCGAGGACGCCGACGGCCGCCCCGAGCCCGACGGTGAGCGGGGTGGCCTTGAACGCGGTGGCGAAGGTGCGGCGCGTGACGAGGATCGGTTCGGTCGCCGCGACCGAGCCGACGGGCAGCGCGACGACGATGGACAGTCCTTCGCCCCGGTCGAGCGGGCCCTGCCCGAACGTCGCCGTGGCGCCGTCGACGCTCGACCGGTCGCACGGCAGCCGGCTGCCGGTCTCGCCCGCGTAGCAGGTGATCTTCGTGATGCCGGCCGGCGCGGTGACGGTCGCCCTGGCGGCCTCGACGGGCGCCTCCCATTCGCTGCCGACGGCGTTCCAGTACAGCTCGACGTGGTCGGCGAAGCCGTTGAGCGCCCCGCGCACGTGGTAACGCAGCACGTAGGTGTGCACGCCCCGGATCGTCTCGTCCGGGTCGCCGATCCTGATGATGTCGTACCCGTCCGCCGACTCACGGTGAACCTCGGCCGGCCGGCCGTCCATCGTGGCGGTCAGGTTGTCGATCGGCGTGACGCGGTCGTGCTCGTCGTCGTAGCGGAACTTCGCCGGCACCCGGCGGATGATGCCGTGCCGGTCATTAGCCCCGAAGTCGTACACGATGGTCTCGGTGACGTCGAGCGAGGCGTCCGCGTTGATCACGATCGCCGTGGCGTACTCGTTGATTTTCTCGCCGTCGGCCGCGGCGGCGGGTGAGGCCAGGGCCACCGTCCCAGCCACGGCCGCGAGCAGGATGAGGGCGAGCGTCCGTCCGCGTGTCAGCACCCGCCCACAGTAACCAGGGCAGTCTCGTGCCCGCCGTGCCGGCGGTGTCAGGCTGCTGCCTCGCCGCCGGCCCTGGCGCGGTCCGCGCGGCCGTCGTCCACGGCGCGGCCGGGAGCGGCATTGTCGCTGGGGGCGGCGTCTGCGGGAGGTTGTCAGCCGGGCGCGGCGCGGCGGGCACGGGCGCGGCGCTTGCCCTCGTGCATGGCCGCGACCCGGGCGACCGGGATCTGCCGGCCCTCGGCGATCAGTTCCTCGTCGAGCGGCTGGGCCTGCGGCATTCGCATGGCCCAGAGGTCCGCCCCGTCGAGCAGCCCGGGCGCCGTGCGCATGGTGAAGTCGGCGGGGACCACGTTGTCGAGGTCGTCCCAGGCGACCGGGAACGACACGGTGGTGCCGGGCCGCAGGCGTGGGCTGTAGACGGACACAACCGTGGCGCCACCCGAGCGGGTCGCGTCGAGGAACACCTTGCCGCCCCGGTCTTCCCGGATGAACGCCGTTGTGGCCAACGCCGGATCGAGCCGCTCGGCGCGCGCCGCCACCGCCCGGGTCGCGGCCGCCACCTGCTCCACGTCGGCGCCCGTCACCGGCGCGAACACGTGCACCCCCTTGGCACCGCTCGTCTTCACCGCCGCCGCCATGCCGACCTGGGCCAGCACCTCGCGTACCAGGCGGGCGGCGCCCACGGCGGCCTGGAAACCGCCGTTCTCGGGCGGGTCGAGGTCGAGGACCAGGTGGGTCGGGTGCGGCCAGTCGGGCGCCCTGAGCAGCGTCACGTGGTATTCGACGGCCCGCTGGTTGGCGAACCACAGCAGCGTCGGCCGGTCGTTGCACAGCGCGTACGCCACGTCGTGGCCGGCCGACTCCGCGAACATGGTCACCCGCGGCACGCTCTCCGGGGCGTACCTGGGCAGGTTCTTCTGCATGAACGGGCGCTGACCGCGCAGCGCCCGGATCACCGACAGCGGCCTGTCCCGCAGGTGCGGCAGGAGCACGTCGCTCATCGCGTCGAGGTAGTCGACCAGGTCACGTTTGGTGGCCCGCGCGCCGTCGAACAGCGGCTGATCCAGGTTGGTCAGCCGCACCCCGTCGCGGGACTCCTCGTCCGCCATGAGGCCACCGTACGCGCTAGGGCCGACAGTCGGGCGTCGCGCAGCTCACCACTCGGCCCCCACCGCCGTCCACGACGCCGTACGCCAGGATGAGCCCGTCGGGCCCGATCGCCAGGCGTGCCTGCGTGGCCGGCTCGTCCTGCGGGTTGAGTAGCGTCGTCACCGGGCGGGCACAGTCGCCGTCGGTGCACGTGATGAGGGCGATCCGTTCGCGGGGCCCGTCTAGGGTCCGGACGGCGAACACCGGGTCGCCGGCCGGGTCGGTGGCGAGCGCCGCCCCGATCCACACCTGGTCCTGGTCGAGTGCGACCGTCTCGCAGACGGCGGCACCATCACAGGTGGTGACCCGGGGCCGATCCGACGCGCCGGGGTGCCGGTCGAGGACCACAAGGCGGCCACTGGCGGCCGACACGATCGCCACATCGAGCGCGTCGCCCCGGTCTTCCGGCTCACCTTCGTCGTAGTGGACCGCACCCTGGTCTGCCGCCGCGCGGACCCGCGTGATCCTCGGTTCGCCGCACGTGGCCGTGTCGCACGTGCCGATCCAGAGCGCGTTCACCGTCCGGTACGCGATGACCGGGCGGCCCGCCGTGTCGACCGTCAGCGCGAGCGATCCCCTGAGGGCGGGCCGTTCGACGTGCGGGACGGAGCCCCACTGGATGACCCTGGGGGCCGCGCACGCGAGGTCCGCGCAGCGGCTCAACGTCAGTTTGTCGGTGCGGGCGGTCCCGTCATCGTTGGCCTGGTCGGGAGTAGCGGCGGCGACCAGGATTTCGCCGGTCACCTCCGCGAGGGCGGACGCCGCCGGCATGATCGTGACGCGTACCCCGGCACCGTTCGTGGTCGGCAGTCGCAGGGGCGCACCGTGCTGTTCGCACGGGTGGTCGGGCCGGCAGCTGATGAGGCGTAGTTCGTTGGCGTTGTTGAACGTCGAGGTGCCCACGATCGTCCCGTCCGGTTGCACGGCCGCGGCCTGGACGGGCTCGCTCATGCCCCGGACGGCCGTCGTACCGCAACCGGTGGAGAGGCACGCCACCCAGCTCTGGTCGCCCACGAACACCGCCCGGCCGCCAGAAAGCGCGAAGGCGTCAACCGCCGCCGGGAGAGCGAGCCGGTGCACCGTGACGACGGGCGCGCCGAACGGGTCGATCGGTACGAGGGCCGCCCCGAGCAACGGCGGCACGCTCAGCAACGCGACGGCGGTAAGCGAAAGCCACCGGGGCGTGCGGGAACGTTCTCCGGGTTGAGGGGGTGTGGTGCTGTTGATGGCCGGCACGGCACCGGTCAGCCGGTGGTGCAGGGCGGTGAAGGTGGTCACGACCACGGCGGCGACGACGACGTTGACAATGCCGCTGAGCTGAGTGACGCGAGCAAGCATCTCCACACCGAAGCCGGTCCCGGGCTCCGCGACCTCAATGGCCCTGGTGAGCGCGTTGCGAGCCCACGACGCCAGCATGACGGGTGCGACGACACCGGCAAGAATGACGAGTCCGGCGGTCATCGCCCGACCGCGCGCCGCGGCCCACGCGTCGGCGAGCGCCCGCCAGACGCGCGCGCCGTCAACCGCGACTGCCGGCAGTGCCATGCCCAGCCGCAGCACTACCGCCAGGAAAGCGAGAAGAACGAGGAACGACGCCATACCAAGAAGCCCGGCGGTAGCCACGAGGAGCAGCGTCGACGCCAGCCCGGCGAGGCCGGTGGCGACGGCGAGCGCCCATACCAGCCCCGTCAACGACAGCCACCGGGCAGCTGCCCGGCGCACAGCGGTCACCCCGTCGACCGGTACCCCGGCCAGCTCGCCCCGCACCACGATCGCCAAGCCTCCGGCCAGCTGTCCGATGAGGACCGAGCCGAGCAGCGTCAGGGTGATCGCCACGGGCGTGGGGAGCGCATAGTCCGACCACGGCACGCCGTTGAGCATGAGACCGTCACGCCCGGCCCCCACGACGGACGCGGCGATGTCGAGCAGGAGCAACGGCACAACTGTCGCGGCGACGACCACCGCCGTGGCGCGCCAGCCGCGCGCCAGCGCGCCAGCTGCGCCGCCGATGGTCACGGCAAGGGCGAGCGGGCGATTGATCAGCACAGCGCCCAAAGATAGGCGACCGTGCCGTGCCGCGTTGCCCCGTCCACAGGGGTCATGGTTATCCACAGAAGCCGGCTCGTTGGTGGCGGACGTGCGCCGGGCGCTCCACGATGGCCGCTATGTCACGCAGACCCAGCCGCCCACCAGCACTGCGCGGCCGGATGTTTCACGGCCCGACCGCCATCGCCGCCGGCCTGATTACGCAGGCCCAGCTGCGAAGCACGGCGTGGCGACGGCTCCTGCGTGGTGTCTACGCCGACGCCGACCTGCCCGTCACCCACGAACTACGCTGCCGCGCCGTCGCTGCCTACGCGCTGCCCGAGGGCGGCGCGATCGCCGGTCGCTCGGCCGCGACACTGTTCGGCCCGGGGCTCAGCGGGCCGGCCGATGCGGTCGAGACCATAGTGCCCACCTCGGCTCGTCCGCGCATGCGTGACGTCATCGCCCACAATCCCAGGGTCACGCCCGACGAGCTGTGTTTGGTACGGGGAATGCCCGTGACGACACCGTTGCGAACCTGTTGGGACCTGGCCCAATGGCTGCCCGTGACCGAGGCGGTCGTGCTCATCGACCGCCTGATCGGGTCAAGACTGGTTACTGGTGCGGAACTCGCGGCATACCTGGCCGCCCGGCCTGGCGCGATCGGAGCAGCCCGGTTCCGTAAGGCACTGCCGCTCGCGGACGGACGGGCCGAATCGCCGCAGGAAACCCGGCTGCGGGTGACCATGGTGCTCGGCGGCCTGCCGCGGCCCGAGGTTCAATGGGACATCCGCGACGCGGCGGGTTTTGTGGGCCGGGTCGACCTCGCGTACCCGCAAGAGCGTGTCGCGGTCGAGTACGACGGCGTGTGGCACGCCTCGGCCGACCAGCTTCGCCACGACCGCCGCAGACTCAACCGGTTGCAGACGGCCGGCTGGCTGGTCATCCACGTGACAGGCGACCGTCTCCGAGACGATCCCGCCGGCGTGGTCCGCGAGATCGCCGGCGCACTACGCGCCCACCGCCGGACGTGAGCACCCCGCTAACCCGCCCGTCCCGTGCGAGGTGCCCCATCGTGCGCAGGGTGCCCGTCCCCGCAAGTCGCCCACACCGCGCCAAGGGCAGTCGCGTACCGAATTCCTGCCCGGGTTCGGTACGTAAGGTCAATCTGCGCGCCAGGGACCTCCTCCCGCGAGCCCTGCGCGCCAGGGACCCCGCCCGCGAGTCCTGCACGCCAGCGAGCCCCGCGGTGTCTGCGAGTCAGCGTGACTGCGTGTTCGCGCCTCGCTAAGGGCATTCGCGTACTGAATTCCTGCCCGGGTTCGGTACGTAAGGTCAATCTGCGCGCCAGGGACCTCCTCCCGCGAGCCCTGCGCGCCAGGGCCCCCGCCCCCGAGCCCCG
>JAEZGP010000574.1 GCA_023437285.1 Actinomycetes bacterium
CTGAGTGGGAGCGCGAGCTGCTGCAGCCCGCCGGCGACGTGCCGGCCGAGCCGGCCGCTAGCACGCCCGAGACCACGCCCGCGCCCGAGACCACGCCCGCGACCACCGGGCTCCAGCCCGTACCAAATGATCTTCCGTCTTTTACAGGCGGGCCGCACACAGGCAGCGCGGCCGGACGACCGGCCGACCAAGCTCTCCGGCCGGAGACTCTCCGGCCGCCGGAAGACGAGCGAGAGAGAACATGGCGAACATCACCGCCGCAGACGTCAAGAAGCTGCGCGACCTCACGGGCGCCGGCATGATGGACAGCAAGAAGGCGCTGGAGGAAGCTCAGGGCGACTTCGACAAGGCCGTTGAGCTGCTGCGCATCAAGGGCGCCAAGGACGTCGGCAAGCGGGCCGGCCGCACCACCGCCAACGGCCTGGTCGCGCACTCCGGCACGGCGCTGCTGGAGCTCAACTGTGAGACCGACTTCGTGGCCAAGTCCGCCGACTTCGTCGAGCTGGGCCGGACCCTGGTCGAGCACGCCGACGCCACCCGCCCGGCCGACGTCGCGGCGCTGCTCGCCTCGACGCTGGCCGACGGCCGCACGGTCGCCGAGACGCTGGAGGCCGCCGCCGCCAAGATCGGCGAGAAGATCGTCGTGAACCGGGTCGCGACCCTGGACGGCACCATCGCCGTGTACATGCACCGCAAGAGCCCCGACCTGCCGCCGCAGGTGGGCGTCGCGGTCGCGTACACCGGCAAGAGCGACGAGGCCGCCGACGCCGACGCGCGCGGCATCGCGATGCAGATCGCGGCCATGCGGCCCAAGTACCTCACCCGCGAGGAGGTGCCCGCCGACATCGTCGAGTCGGAGCGGCGCATCGCCGAGCAGACCGCCCGCGAGGAGGGCAAGCCCGAGGCCGCGCTGGCGCGCATCGTCGAGGGCCGCCTGGGTGGCTTCTTCAAGGACTACGTCCTCGTCGAGCAGGCCTCCGTCACGGACAACAAGAAGACCGTGAAGCAGGTCATCGCCGAGGCCGGCATCGAGGTCACGAAGTTCGTCCGGTTCGAGGTCGGCCAGGCCTGAACCGACCGGAAGCCGCCATCGACGGCGGCGTGTGCTGATAGGGGGTCGTCAGTGTGGGATGGTACGCACGGCGACCCCCTTGCCGTACCCGGTGAGAGGGCGGCGCAGCGGGGCGACGAAACTGGGTTACGGCGCGAGGGAGCTGGCGGATGACGGAGACGGTGACTGAGGCGATCCCGGCGGCGGCACCGCCGTCCGAGGGCGGGCTGCGGCCGCGACGGGTGGTGCTGAAGCTCTCCGGCGAGGTGTTCGGCGGCGGGGCCATCGGCGTGGACCCGGACGTGGTCCAGTCGATCTCCCGGCAGATCGCCACGGTCGTGCGTCGCGGCGTCCAGGTCGCGGTCGTCGTCGGCGGCGGCAACTTCTTCCGCGGCGCGGAACTGCAGCGCCGGGGCATGGACCGGCCGCGCGCCGACTACATGGGCATGCTCGCGACCGTCATGAACTGCCTGGCCCTGCAGGACTTCCTGGAGAAGGAAGGCATCGACACGCGGGTGCAGACCGCGATCTCGATGGCCCAGGTCGCCGAGCCGTACATCCCCCGGCGCGCCATCCGGCACCTGGAGAAGGGCCGCGTCGTCATCTTCGGCGCCGGCGCCGGCATGCCGTACTTCTCCACGGACACGGTCTCCGCGCAGCGCGCGCTGGAGATCCACGCGGACGTGGTCCTCATGAGCAAGAACGGCGTCGACGGGGTCTACACCGCCGACCCGCGTACCGACCCGACCGCCCGCAAGCTGGACACGTACACGTTCGGCGAGGCGCTGCGCCAGGGCCTGCGGGTGGTCGACGCGGCCGCGTTCAGCCTCTGCAACGAGAACAAGCTGCCCATGCTCGTTTTCGGCGCGGAGGGCGATGACACCATCATTCGCGCGGTCAGCGGTGAGAAGATCGGCACATTGATCACCGCGTAAGCGGGTACTTAGACAGCAGGCGTGGCACGGGGCCCGAAGGAGGCGACGGATCAGGTGATCGAGGAGACACTCTTCGAGGCTGAAGAGAAGATGGAGCGTGCGGTCGAGTTCGCGAAGGAAGAGTTCGCGACCATCCGTACGGGCCGCGCCACGCCGGCGATGTTCGGCCGCATCGTCATCGACTACTACGGCGCGCCGACCCCGCTGCCCCAGATGGCGACCATCGCCATCCCGGAGCCGCGCATGGTGATCATCAAGGCTCACGACCCGTCGCAGCTCAAGAGCATCGAAAAGGCGCTGCGCGACTCGGACCTCGGGGTGAACCCCAACAACGAGGGCAACCAGATCCGCCTGGTGCTGCCGCCCATGACCGAGGAACGCCGCCGCGAGATGATCAAGGTGGCGCGGAGCAAGGGCGAGGACTCGAAGGTCGCGATCCGCAACGTGCGCCGCAAGGCCAAGGAGGAACTCGACCGCATCGTCAAGGATGGCGAGGCCGGCGAGGACGACGGGCGGCGGGCCGAGAAGGAACTCGACGACCTCACCCACCGGTACGTGACGCACATCGACGAGATCCTCAAGCACAAGGAAGCCGAGCTGCTCGAGGTCTGATGTCCTACCTCGATCCCGCCGAACGCGACGACCGCCCGGACCGGGCCGGCCAACCGGCCCCGCCGGAGTGGCCGGCCCCGCCGGCGGCCGGTCGATCCCAGCGCCCGGTGTACCGCTACGCCGAGGACGACTACGGCAACCTGCGCCCCAGCACGTCCGCGTACGGGGGCGCCGCCGCGCCGGCCGAGACCGGCTATGGCCGGAGCGGTCCCGAGGCGTCGGACGGCTGGTCCGGACTGTGGTCCGACAGCGGTGCCGCCGACCCGGGCTCCTCGTGGCCCGGGGCCGGCGCTGCGGACGCCACCGGCGACCTGCGCGGGGGCGGCTTGTTCTCTGCGGGCCCCTCGTCGGGCGGTCCGTCGTCCGGCGGACGGGTGTCGGGAGGTCCGTCGTCCGGCGGACCGGTGTCAGGAGGTCCGTCGTCGGGCGGACCGGTGTCGGGAGGCTCGCCCAGGGGCAGTATCGGCCGTCGCGGCGCGGCCGGAGGCAGGGGCGCCCGCCCTGGCGCGGACGAGCGGGCCGCCGACCCCGGCGGGACCGGCG
>JAEZGP010000757.1 GCA_023437285.1 Actinomycetes bacterium
CGCCCGGGCCGCACGACCAGCCCCGACTCGGGGTCGACCAGCTCGGCGGCGCCCGGGTCGCGGACGGTCGCGGGTACGGCGGGGTCGGCCAGCTCCGGGGTCAGCCGCAGCAGCCCCAGGACCCGGCCGGCCGCCACGTGCCCCCGGGTGATCTTGTTTACCGCCTCGGTGAGCGTGCGCAGCGGCATCATGAGGAACACCGCGTACCCGTAGAACGCCACCAACTGCCCCGGCGTGATGTCGCCCGCCACGGTCAACCGGGCGCCGAGCCACGTCACGAGCGCCACGAACACGCCCGGCAGCAGCACCTGGGTCGCCTCCAGCAGCGAGTCGACCTTCGCCACCCGTACGCCCGCGGTCCTAAGCCGCTGCGACTCGGCCCGGTAGCGCGCCGCGAACGCCGCCTCACCACCCACGCCGCGCAGCACGCGCAGCCCGGTGACGATGTCGGCCGCGCGGGTGGTCAGCCCGCCCTGCTCCGCGCGGTAGGCCGCCTGCCGCTTGTGCAGCGGCCGGATCAGCAGGGTCACCGCGAGGGTCAGCAACGGGACGCCGAAGACGACCACCAGGCCGAGCTGCAACGACGTGGTCAACATGATCGTCGCGACGGTGACGATGCCGACCACCGCCCCCGCCGCGCGGCCCAGGATGTCGACCGTGTCGCCGATATGGGCCACGTCGGACATGCCGACGCTGACGACCTCGCCGGTCGCCATCCGCTTCGGCAGCGTGGCCCCCAGCCGGGCCGCCTGCCGCACGGTGAGCTGCATCGTCCGGTACGCCGAACCGAGCCAGTTCTGGCAGTTGTTGCGGTGCCGCATGATGCCCGCGTACGCCTGCAGGACACCCAACGCGAGAAGCGCCCCCGTCCACAGGACGAGAGCGCCAGTGTCGCGGGCGGTGACGCCCAGGTCGATGGCCTTGCCGATCGCCGCGGGCATGAGCGCCTGGGCGAGGCTCCAGACCACGCCGAACATGATGGCGGCGACGACGGTCGACGCCTGGACCCGCACGAGCCACCAGAGGTAACCGGTGGACGTGCGCGTGGGAGGTGTCCCGGGGTCGGGGACAGGTAATCCGCGCATAGTCCCTCGACGGTACGTGCGCGGTGACCTGCGGCGCCTTCCATTTATTGGCGCCTGCGGTAGCGTGCGCGCATGCCCGCGGTACTCCTCGATCTCTACAACACGCTCGTGTCGGGCGGCGACGCCGACCGCGACAACCTGGTCCGGGCGACCGCCCGCGACCTGAACGTCGACCCGTCGACCTTCGTGGATCTCTTCCACGCGTCGTGGCCGGACCGGCTGACCGGCCGCCTCGGCTCCGTCGAGGACACCGTGCGTACGCTCGCCGTCCGCGCGGGTGCTGCCCCCACAACCTCGGGAGTACGCCTCGCGGCGGCGCGACGCCGCACGTTCACGCGGTCCCAACTGTGGCCCTCGGCGGCAACACTTGCGGCACTGACCGCGTTGCGGACCGCCGGCTGGCGCCTGGGCGTGGTGACCAACTGCACGATCGAGACAGCCGAACTGTGGTCGACCACGCCGCTGTCCACGCACGTCGACGCGGCCGTGTTCTCGTCGGTCCTCGGCGTCGGCAAGCCCGACCCGGCGATCTACCTGGCGGCGTGCGCCTCGCTGGGCGTCGCCCCGCACGAGTGCGTGTACGTCGGCGACGGCGCCGACCGCGAACTGGCGACCGCCGCCCAACTGGGCATGACGGTGATCCGTACGGTGGAATTCAAGCCGGCGGACTCCTCCTGGCCGCCCACGAAGGTCGCGTCACTCGGCGAGCTGGCCACCGTGCTCCCCACGCCGAGAGCCGCACCCGGCTTTGCTCCCGCACCCGGCCCGGCTCCCGCACCCGGCCTTGCCTCCCCACCCGGCCCGGCTCCCGGCATGGTTCCCTCACCGGAGGCGGTGCCCGGGCCGGTCATGCTCACGCCCGTCAGCGGTCAACAGGGCTGAAGTCCCACACATGCGGGCTGCGGGCGACCAGCTCGGCGGGCGGATCGGGCAACGACAGCGGGTTGCTGCGCCACTTGGAGATCACCACGAGCCGGTGGTCAGTCGACGAGAACACCTCGCTGGAGATGTGCAGCGGGTGCACCTCCACCTCCGGTACGGCCGTGTCACACACCCACGCGAGCAGCGCCGGAAAGTCCTTCGGGTAGGCCTTGACCTCCCACATCCGCACGATCATGCCCACCCCTCACACGTCACCCGCAGACAATAACCACCGCTCCCCCTCCGCCCACCCCCCACGCGACCAAAGTCGCAACTTCGCCACCTTTCGCATGATCAACTTTGAGCAATGAACCGTGGTGGTAGCTATGGATACCACCCCGGTTCACTGCTCGCCGCCGCTCCTCGGGCCGCGCACGTGGACGTGGACGCGGACGGTCCCGCGCTGGGGTCACTTAGGTACCAAATATGGCGACGGATTCGGTACTTAAGTGGCCCTAGCGCGACTACGCCGGCCAAGAATGATCAAGACGGCAAGCAGTGTGACAACGACGAGGACGGCGGTCACGATTGCGACAACGGTGCCCGTGGACAGGTCGCCCGCGCTCTTGCCTTCGGCCTGCGGTGAGGCGCCCGCAGCCGGACGCAACGGCGGCACGTCCGCGGTAAGCGCGTTAACGATGTTGACGACGCCGTACCCGTACTCGTCATCCCGCCCAGCCGGCCCCTTGTCGTCGGCGGTGTAAGTCAGCCGGTGGATAACCTCCTCGGCCGACAGCTCCGGAAACTTGGCGCGCACCAACGCGGCCGCCCCAGCGATCAACGCGGTCGCGTCACTCGTCCCCGTCCCGATCGAGTACTTGCCACCCGGCTCGGTTGACGAGATGTCATCCGAAGGCGCCGAAAGCACGATCTTGTCGCCGCTAACCGAGATGTCAGCGTGGCGTCCGTTGCGGTCCACCCCTCCGGCCGCGACAACCCCGTCATAGGCGGCGGGGTACCCGACCCCCTCAGCCCCGTCCGCGTTTCCCGCACCCGCCACGACGACTACATCGGATCGGATGGCCCGACGTATGGCGGCTTCGTCGTCGAGCGCCGGTTCACCAGCGTGAATGGCGATGCACAGGACCTTGGCACCGTGATCCACCGCCCAGTTGATGCCTTCGGCGATCGAGCCGTAGGCCTCTCCAACGGTCATAACTTTGACGGGCAGGATCGTGGCCTCGGGGGCGACGCCACGCACCCGACCGTTGCCCCCTATCAATCCCGCCATTCGCGTTCCGTGCCCGTCCCGATCGTTGCGACCGTCCCGGTCAGTCCCACCGATGCGAGCATCCGCTCCGTTGAGCACATCGCCCGACAGGTCCGGATGCCGACCGACGCCCGTGTCCAGGACGCCGACAATCACACCGGCCCCCTTGGTGATCTTTTGGGCGTCGCCGAGAGCCAGGAAGTTCACGTACCACTGGCCGTCCTCCACAGTGTCAGCAGAGGCGGGCGACGGCGGCGCCAACAGCAGAATCGCGCCGACAATCCACGCCGGCCACCAACGCCGCCGATTTGTCGGGCTCACCGCGGCCATCCTTTGATGTCCACAACACCCGGGGGCCTCTCCTCGTCTGAGGCGTCATCCCACGCCGAAGCGGCCTTGGGTCCAATCACGGGAACGACCACCTCCGGCTCGATCACCCACGGATCGTCCGGATCATGTGGACGTCGTCGCCTGCCCCGATCCCCACCGATGACGCCGCCCGGACGCCCAACCCTCGTGCCGTCCCGCGTGGCGCCGGCGCCTCCCGCCATCATCGGAGCACCTACTATGCCGGCCGCGCCAGCGGCGCTGTGACCTGCTGACCCGCCTTTACCGAATGACGCGTCAGTGCCTGCCGAGCTGCCGCCGGTGGGTGCCTTCGCAGCTCCACCGCTGTGTGGCGTCGCGTGAGGAACCGGTCCGATGACTCGGCCGACCGGCGAGCCATTGTTCGTTTCGCCGATGCCGCGTGCGGGGCCGACCGGCATGCCGGGTGCGCCGGTGAGGGGACTCCCTACGTCCGATTGCGAAGGCACAGGCACGCCCACGGGAGAGAAGTCCCCAGCAAGCAGGGGGTCAACCGGTTCGGTGCCCGATGTCGGTCCCGCGCTCATCGGACCACGCGGGATCAAGCGGTCAGCATGCGCAGGTGCGCCAGTCGTTGCCCGCTCATCGCCACCACCAGCTCCGTCAGCCCCAGACCTTTCGTCGATGGGCTGATAACCGTTGTCCCGGGGGACGAAGGCCGCTGGGATCTTGACGGCCTGGTGGAACTCGTGGGCTCGGGTATCTGCCGATGCCATGATTTCGCGGGCCGTTTCCGTCAGCGCCCTGCGTACCACCAGCGGGTTGGCGCCGTACTCCGGCCGGTTGGTCGCCTCGTGACGCGCCGCCAATCTCTCGATCTTCGCGCGGGTGTCCATGATGTCGCCGTGGTACGAGTCGACAGCGCGGCCGTTGGTGTCGGCAGCCTTGGAGGTGTGCTCCATGTAGGCGACCAGGGTGGTCAGGAACGACTGGAAGCGTTCGGCTGCGTTGCCGTTGGCCGCGGGCCAGCTTTCGGCGAGCTTGAGAGCGGCCGCTCTCAACTGGTCGGCATGGTGACGGCAGATGGACTCGATTTGAAACCAGATGCGGGCCTGCTCATGGAGCGCCTCGGAACGCTCGTCGTGCAGCATCGACCAGATCTGTTCGAGCGTGTACTTCGACCAGTCGGTCGCTGTGGTTGGCGCGTCGTCGGTCACCGGGGCTCTCCCCACTCCGTAACGGAGGTGGGCAGCGAAACATGGGCGGACGCAATGCGCACCATCTCGTCGTGCGCCTTCCGTTCCAGAGCCGCCTGGGCGACCGCGTCATCGAGGATCTTGTCTACGGCCTTTACCGAAAGCGCGTCCGTTGAGCCGTACTGCTCGACGACTTTGTCGACCGCGCCGACGAGGATCCGTGACGCGGCGACGAATTCGCGGAGGTTGGAGATCGCCTGGTGGAGGCTCGCCTGGTAGTCGGCGCGCGCTTCGTACAGCGTCGGAAAGGCGCGGCGGTTGCCGAATGCGACCGTGTCGTCGTCGCAGGCACGCGCGATCCGTTGAGCGAACGGGTCGAGATTTCGAACCGTCTCGTCATGTACGAACGATCCGAAACCCTTGACACCGTCAAGGTCGACGCGCACCTGCGCGAAGCCGCCCTCGGACGGCGCGCCGTCCCAGTCGTGATGGTCGAAATCCGACACCATGCCTCCCCACCGCGCCACACAAGCGTATCGGAATGTGTAAGTACGCGAATACGCCCTGTGGATAACCGCACTATGTGGCCCCAAGTACCGAATGTGGAGCCGGATTCGGTACTTAAGTGGCCCTAGCGCGGTCAAGGCGGCCGGCGGTGCGTCAGACGGTGACCGTCGTTACCGGGAGGGCCGAGTCCGTGGGGAGGGTCAAGGCGCTCGGGGCGACACCTGCTACCACCAGGCGAGCGCCGAGCGCGGCGACCATGGCGCCGTTGTCGGTGCACAGGCCGGGACGGGGTACGCGTACCTCGATGCCGTGCGGGGCGCACCGTTCGACGGCGAGCGCGCGGAGGCGGGAGTTGGCCGCCACGCCCCCGCCGATGATCAGGGTGCGTACTCCCCGCGTACGGCACGCGTCGACGGCCTTGCGGGTGAGGACGTCGCAGACGGCCTCCTGGAACGAGGCGGCCACGTCGGCGACGGGGACCGGGTCGCCGGAGCGTTCGCGGGCCTCGACCCAGCGGGCGACGGCGGTTTTGAGGCCCGAGAACGAGAAGTCGAAGCGGTGCGCCTCAAGGTCCTTCGGCGCGGTGAGGCCGCGCGGGAAGGCGATCGCGTCGCCCGATCCGCCCTGCGCGGCGCGGTCGATGGGCGGGCCGCCGGGGAACGGCATGTCGAGCAGCCGGGCGACCTTGTCGTACGCCTCGCCAGCGGCGTCGTCGATGGTGGCGCCGAGCGGCTCGTATGTTCCGGCGACGTCGTCGACGTAGAGCAGGGACGAGTGGCCGCCCGACACGAGCAGCGCGATGGCGGGTTCGGCCAGCAGCCCGTGGCCACCCGATTCGGCGGCGAGCGTGTCGACGGCGACGTGCGCGGCGAGGTGGTTGACGCCGTAGATGGGTTTTTCGGCCGCCAGGGCGTACCC